>JAIVIG010000282.1 GCA_020200675.1 Actinomycetota bacterium | reverse complement strand
TTGGTTGGGGTTCTGGCTCCGGAAGGGGTTCTGGAAGGGGAACTGGGAGGGAGCCTGGTTTTGGGGCCGGGCGGGTTGGGCGCCCGGCTGGGTCGTCTCGCCCTGGGGTTGGGCGGGCGGTGGGCTCGGGGCCTCGTTGGGGAGCTCGCCCTGGCTCCTGAGATGGGCTTCCATGAGGCGGCGGGCTATGGGGAGGGCTTGTTTGTAGCCCTCCTGCCCGTTCTCGACCATGACGGCCACGGCGATCTCGGGGTCGTCGGCCGGGGCGAAGGAGATGAACCAGGAGTGGAGTTCCTCGCCCGGGGCCTCGGCGGTACCGGTCTTCCCGGCGACCTTGACGCCGGGGATCGCGGCTCCGCTCTCGACCTGGGTGACGGCCGCCTCCATCATGTCGGTGAGGGTGCCGGCGGTCTCCCCGTCCATCGGGCGGCCGTGGACGCGCGGGGTGGGTTTGTCGATGATCACGCCGTCCGGGGAGCGGACCTCGCGCACGAGACGGGGCTCCATCATGGTCCCGCCGTTGGCGATGGCGCCGGCGACGTTCGCCATCTCGAAAATGGTGCTGCTGACCGTCTGCTGGCCGAAGGAGCTCTGGGCTACGTTCCCCTGGTCCCACTGCTCTGGCGGGGGATTGAAGAAGCTCGGGGAGATGGGGAGCGCGAAGTCCTCGTAGGGGTCGTAGAAGCCGAAGGCTTCGGCCTTCTGGGCCAGGGGCTCGGCGCCCACGTCCTCGTTGCCTATCCGGGCGAAGATCGTGTTTACGGAGTTGCCGAGGGCCTGCTCGAAGGTCTGTTGCCCGTACTCCCTGCCCCGGTAGTTGTATACCGTATACCCCGGCGTCTCGTAGGTCCCGTTGTCCCTGTACCTGTCCGACGGCTTCACCCCGGCCTCCAGGGCCGCCGCGGCGGTGATGACCTTGAAGGTCGAGCCCGGCGGGTAGAGCCCCTGCGTCGCCCGGTTCACGAGCGGGAAGCTCGGGTCCTCGGCGAGCTCCTCGAAGTTGTCGTCTATGTTGTTGGGGTCGAAGGACGGGTAGGAGACGAGGGAGAGTATCTCGCCGTTCTTCGGGTCCAGGGCGACGGCGGCGCCGCGTCCGGTGCTGCTGGAGGCGAGCCCGTCGTAGGCGAGGCGCTGGAGCTCGGGGTCCAGGGTGAGCTCGACGTCGTTACCAGCCTCATCGACACCCGAGAACTGGTTCATCAGCTCGTCGAGCGTCTCGGGCTCGCCGGCGCCGGAGAGGTTGTTGTTCTGGCTGATCTCGAGCCCGCTCGCCCCGTACTTGGTGCTCCAGTAGCCGGTGACGCCCGCGTAGAGGAGCCCCTCCGGGTAGAAGCGGGCGTAGGTTCCGTTGTCGTCTTGCTCGCTTCTGGCAAGCTCCGTCTCGCCGTCGCCCGCCAGGATCAGGCCGCGCGGGACCTCCTGGACCCGCCGCGACTGCAGCCGGTTCGCCGGGTCGGTCGCCAGAGACTCCCTGGCATAGACCTGCCAGTAGGCCAGCACGCCGACCAGTGCTACGAACCCAACCACGAAGAGGTAGAAGGTGCGCCTGAGCTGCGCGTTCAAACCGCCTCCTCTTCCAAGGACGCCCTGTCGTAACCTTCCCGTTCTTCCGCGCCGGAGCGTTTCCCGGCGTTCTCGGAGACGACCAGGAGGAGGCCGGTGAGGACGAAGTTGCCGACCACCGAGGAGCCGCCGTAGGAGACGAAGGGTAAGGTGAGGCCGGTGAGCGGGATGGCCTTCGTTACGCCGCCGACGATGATGAGGGTTTGGATGGCGAACATGGCCGTCAGGCCGAAGGCGAGGAGCTTGGAGGCGTCGTCCTCGGTGAGGAGGGATATCTTTATGCCCCGATACGCGAAGACGAGGAAGACGAGGAGCAGGGCCGTCGACCCCAGGAGGCCCAGCTCGCTGGCGATGGTGGAGAAGACGAAGTCCGTCTCCACCTCGGGGATGGTCTGGGAGAAGCCCGCGCCGAGGCCCGTGCCGGTGATGCCGCCGTCGGCGATGTTGAAGATGCTCTGGGTGATCTGGAACCCCGAGTCGTCCGGGTCCGACCAGGGGTCGAGCCAGCTGCTCACGCGCAGCTGCACGTGGGAGAACGCCAGGTACGTCGCGAAAGAGCCTATGGCGAAGAGCAGCGCGCCGAGGATAACGTAGGCGATGCGGCCCGTCGCCGCGTACAGCATCAGCACGGGCACGGCGAAGAAGAGCAGGCTGCTCCCCAGGTCTTTCTCGAAGACGAGGAGCCCCAGGGAGGCCGCCCACACCAGCGCGACCGGCCCGAAATACTTCAGCGCCGGCAGCTGTATTCCCATGAACGAGCGGCTCGTCGCCGCCCAGATATCGCGCTTCTCGGCCAGGTAGCCGGCGAAGAAGACGATCAGCGCGATCCTGGCGAACTCGGAGGGCTGGAAGGTAACGGGCCCTATCTCCAGCCAGAGACGCGCCCCGTTGACCTCGTAGCCCAAAGGCGTGAAGGTCGAGGCCACGAAGCCGACGGCGGCCAGGGCCAGGAGGTACTTGTAGGCGAAGAGCCTCTGGTAGTCGCGGAAGAAGAGCACCACGACCACGAGGGTGCCGGCTCCCACCAGGATCCAACCGGCCTGCGTGGTCGCCAGGTTCTCGACCCCTGGCACCTCGTAGGTGAGGCGGTAGATCACGATCAGCCCGACCCCGGTCAAGAGCGTCACCATCGGCAGCAGCAACACGTCGGAGTGAGGGAGCCAGAGCCTGACGCCGAGGTAGAGCGCGACCATGGTGCCCGCGTAGTAGGCGCCGTAGACGAGTGGCGGGCTGGTCGCCTCCTGGACGAAGATGAGGGTCGCGAAACCCAGGGTGGTTATGAGGAGGGCGATGGTCATGGGGAGCGTGGCGCGCTGGGTCATCCCGTCATCTCCTCGCTACCCGGCCTCGAGGCCGCGCACGACCTCCTCGACCTGCTCCTCGGACGAGTAGAGCCTGTGGCCCTCCACGTCGTCCCTGAAGCGCTCTTCCACGTCGGCCTCTTCGAGCCCCGTCCTCCGGACCTCCTCGCTGAGCTCCAGGCCCCAAGGCGCGTAGGGCAGCCCCCGGTAAACCGCGACCTCGCCTTCGTCGAAACCGAGGAAGTATCGGCTGGAGCCCCAGAGGTAGAAGGGCGTGAGGAGCGCCGCCAGCACCAGCACCACCGCAACAGCCCGGACCAGAGCAACTATGGTCCGTCCCGGACGCCCCAAATCTCTTCTCTTCGCGCGCGCAGATGCGTGCTTCTTGCCCCGCGGGACACCCCCTCGGGGTGTCTCTGGGCGCGTCTCGTCGGGGAGTATGGCCCTGAATTCCTCGGTGCCGCCCCGGTGGAGCTCCTCGACGGGGGGGTCTTCCTCCCGTACGTCGACGACCACGACGGTCACGTTATCGGCGCCGCCGGCCTCGAGGGCGGCGGAGACGAGGGCGCGAGCCGCCCCCTCGGGGTTCTCGGGGTTGGAGGTGAGGATCATCAGCATCATGGGCTCGGGGACCATGTCCGAGAGGCCGTCTGAGCAGAGGAGCAGACGGTCCCCGGGCTCGACGGGAAGGACGACCGTGTCGACGTCGACCTCCTCCTCGGCGCCCAAAGCGCGTGTGATCAGGTTCTTCTGCGGGTGCTCCGAGGCCTGGTCGCGCGTCAGGTCGCCGCTTCTGACGAGCTCGGCGACGAGGGAGTGGTCCTCCGTGACGGGCTTCAATTCCTCGCCGCGCAAAAGGTACGCCCGGGAGTCACCGACGTGCGAGATCTGGGTTATCGGCTCCTCTCCGGTACCGCCGAAGCGCATCGCCACCACGGTGGTCCCCATCCCGTGGAACCTCTCGTCTCCCCTGGCGGCGGCGAGGATGCGGCGATTGGCCTCCCTTATGGCGTCTTCCAGAGACTCCGAAGGCCCGACGTCTTTGAGGACGTCTACCGCGATGGAGCTCGCGACCTCCCCGGCCTCGAAGCCGCCGATGCCGTCGGCGACCACGAAGAGCGTCTCGTCGCTTCCCTCACCGACGAGGAGAGAGTCTTCGTTGTTCTTGCGGACCTTGCCCGGATCCGTGAGGCCGTGGTGTTCGAGGAGCAGCACGCGTTCGCCGGCCCCTACTCCGAGTACCTGAAGGTCGTGGACCCCACCCGCACCCGATCGCCGCTGCTCAAGGGGGTTGCGCCGATAGTCTTGCGGTCGTTGACGAAGGTGCCGTTGGTCGAACCCGCGTCCTCGACGTACAAGAGACCGCCGTGGCGGGTGAGCCTCGCGTGCTGCCCCGAGACGTAATCGTCGTTCTTGAGGACGATGTCGCTCGCGCCCGAACGGCCGATGCTCGTCGTGTCGCCGTCCACCGGGAACTCGGTGTTCGGCGCGAGGATGTCCGAGTCTTCGACCACGAGCGCGGCGTGACCGTTCCGGCCGTTGGCGGCGACAAAGGTTTTTGAGCCAGACCCCGAACGCCTCTCCGGACGGTCCCGCCGACCGTCGGCCTCCGGCTCCTTCCCGGCGACGAAGGTCTCATCTTCGGGGACGGACCGCAGGTCGCCGATGCCGCGCCGGACCACGGCGTAGATGAACGCGAAGAGCAGGAGCAACAGCAAAGCCTTCGCCGCGAGCAGCGGCACCTGCAGGTCCATGCCTCTAACGCCCTCCGGAATCCTTCTTGCGCGGCGCGGGGTCATCGAAGTCCTGGCCGCGTTGGGGGGACGAAGACGGCCCGTCCATCCGGCGGACGAAGCGGGCGGTGATACCCCCGAAGGTCAGCTCGTCGCCGTTCTCGATGCGTTCGCGGTCTATGGGCGCGCCGTCGAGGAGGGTGCCGTTGGTCGAGCCAAGGTCCTCGACGACGAAGCCGTTCTCCGAGCGCACGAGCCTGGCGTGCCGCCTAGAGACGTTGGGGTCCTGGACGACGATGTCGTTCTCCTCGGAGCGGCCGACGCTCCACGGCCCGCTTCCCTCCAGCGGGTACGACCCGTCCTCCAGCACCATCTCCACCGTCTCCCGCGCGAGACCGTGCCTCTTCGCCTCCTCGGCGGAGATGGCGGACGTGCCCTGATCCTCGCCCTGACTGTCGCCACCGGTCTTCTCGGTGCGGAAGATGCGGGTCTGACCCGAGGTGTCCTCCGGGGCGCCCTCCGCGCGAGGGCCGGTTCCGCCCGTCAGCTTCGCGGTAACCCCGAACTCGCCGAAGCGCAAGGAGTCTTCGGTGACGAAGCGGACCCTAGGGGGAGTCATTAGGTGGTAGCTCTTCGACTGGGCGTGGGTCGAGGCGTACTGGATCAACTCGTCCCTCAAGGCGCTCTGGTAGGCTTGGATGGACTCCGCGTCGGGCTTGGAGAGGTGGATGGTGAAGTCGTTCGGGGCGTAGGTCCTGGAGACGCTGACCATGCGGTTCTCGTCCATCTGCTTGGTGAGGCCCTTGGCGATCTCGACCGGATGGACCTGCTTTCTGAAGGCACGTCCAAAGACCCCCTCCACGAGGGACTCCATCCGCTTCTCCACCGACCGCAGGAAACCCAAAGAGACCTATCTACCTAACCTGGACCCGAGATACTTTACAACCCCATAGATTATAGCCGCCAAGCCCAGGGAAGTCATAGCTTGCGAGAGGGCCTCCTGCGTGACCGAGACCTCGAGCGCGTATCCCAGGATACCGCCGCCGACCGCGAGGACGAGCCCCACCGCCCAGGCCCCGAACCACTCGGCGAGCGAGATCGCCCCGGCCATCGCGGCCCACAGGGCCGCGAGTATTAGGAGAGCGGGATACGCCCGGAATACCTCCTCGCACATCTCCAGAAGGTCCAGGGGACCCAAACCTTTCGGGAAGTTCCCTATGGTAAGCCCGAAGTAGGGGACCAAACCGTCCCCGAAGGAGAGATCGTAGACGACGAGCGAGAGCGCCCCCGCCGCCGCCGAGAAGGAGGCCCCCAAAGGACGCATGAGCGTCCCGAAGAGAAGCGGCAGCCCCGCCCCGAGCCCGTAGGCGGCGAGCGGAACGGCGAGCACGGGTCCCAAAGGAAGCCGGCTTACCCCCCCGCTGGCGGAGCCGGCGGCGACCCACAGACCTCCCACGGCCGGCAAGAGCGTGGCGATTCCGAGGCCCGCCTGCTGGCTCCTAACGAGCGCCACGGCCAGGGCGACTATGACCCCGAGGGCCGCGAGGCGCGGCAAGAGGTAGCCCAAGACCCCGAAGCCCGCCGCGATCCCCAGAGTCTCCGCGCCGTTGAAGAGGAGCCCGGCCCCGAGGTAACCGAGCCAGCCGGCCACCAGACCGTTCACGATCCTCAAGACCTGGCTCGCGTACCACCCCGATCCGGAAATTTCCTTTTTCTTCCCGGAGGAGCCGGGGACGGCGGTCCTGGTAGGAGTCCTGGCCGGGGTGCCGGTCGGGACACCGGCACGGGCGCCGGTGCTCTCGCGGCGTCCGGTGAGGAGCTTCAGGGCCGCCGAGGCGCTCCGGGGGCGGTGAGCCGGGTTGGGGGAGGTCACACGGTTAACGAACTCGAGGAGGCGCGGCGGCAGCTCTTCCGGCTGGTGGGCGAGGAGGGCGCGGGCGGTGGCGCCGACGGCGTAGATGTCGGTCAGCTCTGTAGGGTCCCCTCCGTCCAGGATCTCCGGAGCTATGTAGCCGGGGGTGCCCACGGCGTAGCCGACCTGTGTCAGGCGCGTATCTCCGGCCCGATAGGCAACCCCGAAGTCGGTCAGCTTCACCTTCCCGCGGCCATCCACGAGGGCATTCTGGGGTTTTATGTCCCGGTGGATGATCCCCTGCGAGTGGGCGTACGACAAGGCTTCGAGGATCTGGACCAGGGCGTCTTGGACCTCATCGAGGGTATAGTGCCTGGCGGCGACGTCGAGCGGCTCTCCTCGCACGAACTCGGTTACCAGGTAAACCTCGAGGTCGCCGGGTATGACCTCCAGGGTCTTGACTATGTTCTCGTGGCGCAGGTTCTCGGCGATCTGACCCTCCCGCAGGGCCCGCGAGCGCTCCTGGACGCTGTAGACCGGGATGACCTTTACGGCCACCTCCCGGATGCCCCCGATCCTCCCGAAGAGACCCTTCCGGGGACGATCGTCCACGGGGAGGGCTCGCCAGACGGTCGCGAAGCCGCCCCGGCCGACCATCTCCGCCAGAGCGTAGCAACCCTGGCCGGGGGCCCAGCCGCCGATGTGGTGCGTCTTCTCGGCCATGCGCAACCATTTTATAGCGTTACGCAAGCTACATGTTACTAATGCCGGCAAAAAGCCTGCATATGACGCGCGAGAGCCCACCCGCGCACGGTCGCCGCGGGTGGGCTCCGAGTCGGAAGATGGTCTTTCATCTGTAGAGTTGGTAGAATCCGTCGGATTTCTCCGGGTCGTCGAAGGGGCTGGGAGGAGTCTGTTTGGGCGAGTGGCGGAATTGGTAGACGCGCTAGGTTCAGGGTCTAGTGTCCGAGAGGACGTGGGGGTTCGAGTCCCCCCTCGCCCACGAAAGTGCCGCATTCTGGGGGCTCCTGTCTCCGTGCTAGGAGGTAATCCGTAGAGCGCAGATCCCACCCTCAGCGACTCGGCCAACGTGGGCAACGAGGAGTTGCAGGCCACGGTCGGGGCGGCTCTCGAGGACCCCGCGAGTCTCGACACCGCGGCGGTAGACCGGGCGGCGGACGCAACCCAGAGGGGTTACCGGGAGGCCCTGCGCAACGAAGAGGTGCCGCCGGAATTCGAGGACGCCCACCATTACATGATCACGGCGCTGGGAATCCGGGCCTCCGCGACCGGCGAGCTCGCCGAGGCCGCGGAGGGAGGCGGCGAGGATTTTGGGGAGGCCCTCCCGGCGGCGGTCGAAGACTACAAGCTCAGCGACGCCATCATCCTAAACCACTACCTTCCCGCCTCCGAGGAGGCCCTCGCGGAGTCGGGCCGGAGGGGGGATCAGAACTACCTCTACGAGCCGAGGTCCTTTATGGACTACGAGGCCCTGGGCCTCTCTACCCGCTCCCGGAGCTCGTCCGAGCAGGGCGCGTCCGCCCCCGAAGATCCGAGCGCGCCGCGGGACGTGAGCATCTTCGGCGTCTCGGTCGCCGGCCGACCGCTAATACAGGGCGGGAACGTGGTTCTCGCCGGCTCCGACGAGCTGACCTTCGCCGTGACCGTGACCAACGGCGCCGAGGTTGCCGAGACCGGCGTCCCGGTGGAAGTCGTCCTCAACACCAGGGCCGAGCGCCAGGCTATCCCTGCGACCGTCGAGCGCATAGAGCCCGGCCGACAGGCGACCGTCGAGGTCAGCGGCTTCAAGCCCGGCGAGTTCGAGGAGACCGCCGAGGTAAGCGTCAAAGCCGGTCCCATCAAATACGAGCAGAACGAGTCCGACAACGTGCTCACGGGCACGGTGACGTTCGGGATTTAAAGCTTGTTAGCAATCGGCTTTCAGCCCTCAGCCAGGCCGCGAGTAGCGGAAGGATAGTTCGTTTGAGGGAGGTTACCAAAGGAACGAATGGGCTACGGGCGTGGATGGGCGGCGGTACGAACCAAAAGCTGAAAGCTGATTGCTGATACCTGACGGCTAAAAAGGAGGCGAGTGTTTTGGTAACGGCGGTCGTCCTGGTCAGGACGGAACGGGAGAGGGTGCAGGAGGCAGCCCAGGCCATGCTCGGGATCGAGGGCGTAACCGAAGTCTACTCCGTGACGGGGCCTTACGACCTCGTCGTCATGGTGCGGATACCAGACTTCGAGCGGCTCGCCGAGATAGTCCCCGAGAGGCTCGCCCAGACGCCCGGCGTCGCCCGCACCGAGACCATGGTCGCCTTCCGCTGCTACTCCAACTACGACCTCGACCGCATCTGGTCGCAAGGGTTTGAGTAGCCGGAAGCTACTCAAACCCGCTGTCAGCCGTCAGCTGTCAGCCGTCAGCTTTTGGCTCGAATCCGCGTGTGATACCGAATCCGGGTGAATGGTTCTCGGTACATCATGCTGCCTGGGGCCACCAATGGTAGTTCGTGAGGTCCCTTATGGCCTCGGCTTGGTCGAGCAGTTGCACGCAACGCTCCACCAGCGCCTCTTCGAGCTCTTCGATTTGCTCAAAGACCCTGTTGGCCACCGCTTCGTTGGTTAGCGGCCACAACCTCTCCGCCGGCTGTAGCTCTGGGGAGCCCGAGGGTAGGAACTCAAGGTGTATCCCCTCAGGGAGATCGACCTCCCCTCCTGTGTGCCAGCCGGCCTTATCCACTACCAGCCCGACTCGCTTGTTTTCTCCGGCTCCCACCTCTTTGGCGAACTCCTCGAGAGCCATCGAGAATAGTTCCACGTTGACCTTGGGCAGGATCAGCCAGTACACCTCCCCGCTCTCGGGTCGTACGAAGCCGTAAACGTAGGTCCACTTGTAGCCCCTTTTAAATCGGGCGACGGGCCTCCTTCCCGCCGGTGCCCACACCCGCCTTACCACCGGCTTGAGCCCCAGGCGAGCCTCATCCTCTGCCCAGAGTTCCACCTCGGCTTTCGGATGTGCCTTCTCGATCTCCCTCAGCCGCTCGGGGAGACTTTTTTGAAAGCCTCCCTTTCCGAGGCGTCGGCGGAGCGGGTGTTGGAGGGCCTGGGGACCTGCGGTGTGTAGCCCACCTTCCTCAGATACTCCCAGCCCCGCTGGACATGCACCTTCTTCTCTGATCCGGTTTTCTCCTCGATCCAACGCGCCACCTTGGGCCCGTTCCACATCCCCCCGCCGGGCGGCGGCCCTCGCAGAGCTTCCCGAAGCTCCGCTTGGCCCTGTGCGTCCAGCAGTGCCCTCTCCTTGGCCCCGGGGTTGGCGTGGCGACGATCGCCGAGTCCCTCGACCCCTTCGGACTCGTAACGCCGGGCGATCTCCCTCGTCCACTTCTCCGAATAGCCGACCATCGCGGCCACCTCCCGTATGGACGCACCCAACGACATGCGCCAGACCATAAGCAAGTGTGTTCGCAACACTGGGTCACCCGCCTTGCGGTAAAGACCCTCCAACCGGGAGGATTCCGATTTCTCCGAATTTCGTTTCTCGCTCATACTCGGAAGTGTACATCCGGATTCCGTATGAGTACGTTTGTAGGGCGAGGCGTTGATCGAGGTCGAGGCTGCCCGGCTCCGATTGCGCCCCTGAAGAGAAGACGACCTCGACTCCTACGCTCGCATCTGCGCAGATCCGGAGGTGATGCGGTACATGGGGTTCGGCACGATGGCCCGCGAGCGGACCGCCGAGCAGGTTGTGAGGATGATGCGAGGTTGGGAGGAGAGGGGTTATAGCCACTGGGCGGTGGAGGAGAAGGTTACGGGCGTCTTTATCAGTAGGATAGGGCTCCAGTATCAGGACGACTGGCTTGAGGGGGAGCACAAGACGGAGGTCGGGTGGCTGCTCGACCGCTCTCGCTGGGGCAGAGGGCTTGCCACCGAGGGCGCGCTGGCGAGCCTCCGCTACAGGTTCGAAGGGTTGGCGCTGGAGCGCATCATCAGCATCACGCTACCCACGAACCTGGCCTCGCGCCGGGTGATGGAGAAGGCGGGCCTAACCTACCGGGGCGAGGCCAACTGGAGAGGCTTTGACGTAGTCTGGTACGACATCGACCGTCAAGATTGGGAGACCGAGGACGACTCCAGGATGCCCGTGAGCTCGTTCTCGCAGCCCAGGTCCTGGCTTACGGGGCGGAGTTCGTCGACCAGCGTACGCGCCATCTCCTTCGCGGGGACGGACGCGCCCTTCTCGGCGTCGTAGAAGTCGGCGTTCAAGCCGTGGCGGGAGGCGCGAAATTTGTTCTCGTAGGCGAGCTCGCGGTCGTAGGGGCCTTTCGCGTTTTCGGCGAGGGCTCCGGCGACGATACACTGGGTGAGGGCGGCGAGGGCGGCGGTCGAGTCGAGGCTCGTCTGGGAGTCGAGGACGCGCAGCTCTATGGTGCCGATCCTGGAGTGGGGCCTGACATCCCACCAGCAGAAGGTGTAATCGTCCATGGCGCCCGCTTTTACCATCAGGTCCACGTAGTCCTCGAACGCCTCGTAGGTGGAGAAGGCGGGGGGGAGCCCGGCGCGCGGGAAGGTCTCGAAGATCTTCACGCGCGTTGACTCGTAGCCGGTATCCATACCCTGCCAGAACGGGGAGTTGGACGAAAGGGCCAGGAGGAGCGGGATGTGCTCGGCGAGCCGGTTGTGGGCCTCTATGACCTCTTCTTCCCCCGGCACGCCCACGTGGACGTGCTGGCCGAAGATGACCTCCCTCTGGGCCACCCAACGGAGGGTCTCTATGACCCGCTCGTAGCGCTCCTGGCTGGTGATTTTCTGGTCCTGATAAGGGGAGAAGGGGTGGGTTCCGGAGGAGGCGAGCGCGGCCCCGCAGGCCGCGGCCCACGACCCGACCCGGCTCCTGAGCCCCCTCAGGATCCCCTCGGCCTCGGCGGCCGTGGCACACGGCGGGGTCTTTATCTCCAGGACGCACTGGAAGAGCTCGTAGGAGACGGCCTCCTTGAGGTCCTCCGGCAGGCGCGACATGATCTCTTCTATCTTCGGGACGAGCTCGCCCGTGGTAGCGCCCACGATGTGCAGCTCTTCCTCGACCCCTAAAGTGTGGTCCTGGCTTCCCTCGAACTCTACCGGAATGACGCCTCCCTTGGGCCCGGCGCTAAAACCCGAACCCGCCTACCGCTAGCCAGCGCAAGTATATATCCGTTCGGTGCCGTAGGGCCAAGCAGATCTCACGTCCTCCTCGTCCACGAAAGCCCTAACGCGGCCGTGAGGGGGATTCGGGGGATACATCTTCGCGTCGCGACGCCTTTTCGAGCCTCACCTGGGCCAGCGCCGCGCCCGCCAGGACCAAAAGCGCGCCGAGGACTTTGAGAGCCGTGAGCGTTTCTCCCAGCAAAACCACCCCGATCGCCCCCGCCACCACCGGCTCGACCGTCGCCACGATCGCCGCCTGCCCAGTACAGGCCGTAGGTCAGGCCGCTGAGCAGGCCCGTCGCGAGCACCAGGGGACCCACCTCCAGGGCCGCCGGGTTGTACCCGCCCACGACCAGGAAGATCCCGCCGAACGTCAGCGCGAGCGCCAGGATCCGCAGCACCCCGAGCGCCTCTCTCAAGAAGATCCAGGCAAGGAGCGACACGAAGGCCGGCGAGCTGTAGAGCAGAATGGCCGCCGTCCCCACCGTGCTCTCGCGCACCGTGAAGAAGTACAACAGGTAGAAGGCTCCAATCCCGATAAAACCCAGGGGGACTAGAAAGAGAAAATCCCTCCGCGCGACCCGCAGGCTCCTCACCCCCCGCGCCAGCAGCACGAAGAGCAGCATCGCCGCCCACCCGACCGAGGCCCGCACCGCCACCAGCGCCTCGAAGGAGACGCCCTCGGCGTACAGGATCTTCGCGAAGAAGCCTAAAGTGCCCCAGATCGAGGCTGCCGTCCCGACTGCGAGGAAGCCGACGAGGCGGGAACCGCTGTCAGCACTGGTTAAACGGCTCGGCAAGAGACGCTAACGCTAAACCTTCGCCGCGAGCTGTTTCAGGCCACGAATTACGTCCGAATCACTGATGGGTTGTAGACCAAAAGCAAAGTTATCCTGGGAACAACGGAGGCTTGGAAACCACTCTTGGTCGTTAAGGATAGGCCAGGAGCGCTTAGGAAGCATCTTGCCGGAGGAGCCGGTCACCATCGTGGCGAAGCGCAAGGAGGGGTCTGGAGTGACACGATCTGCAACGAACCAGCCGCACAAGTAGTAGGTTCGGGGGCGGCCTTCACCGGTAAGCACCCAAATCTGATGGCCATCGACGCCGTTTGCCGACTTGTCAGTTACGATAGCTAATCTGTCAACACTTTCTGCGCGATAGCCCATAACATCGGGGTTGTGATAAACGACGAAGTCGGTCATCAGTCCTCCACTTCAGCTAGGTGTCCTTGTCGTCTAAATCTAGTGCCTGTCGAGCTTACGGGCGACCTCGTTCGTGCCGATGCGGTAGCAGATCGAACGCCCATGCGGGCAGGTGGCCGGGAACTTGCTGGTGAGCCAGCTTTTTATGAGGGCCTCCATCTCCGGTTGGGAGAGCTTGTCGCCTAGCTTTACGGCCGAGTGGCAGGCGATGGTCGCGAGGATGTGGTCCTCGCGGCGGCGACCCGGCCCGGTGCCCTTCGCGGCGGCGAGCGCTTCTTTGAAGGCGCCGGCCACGTCCCGGCCGGCCAGGGTGGAGATGACGGCGGTGATCCTGAAAGAGGTCGGCCCGAAGGGCTCGGCCTCGAAGCCGTACACGGCGAGCTCCTCCAAGTATTCTGCGGCTGCGGCGGCCTCGCCGGGCGAGAGCTCCACTACCTCCGGGACGAGGAGGGCTTGCGTGGTCGCGAAGGCTTCGCCCGCGGAGTCCACATCGGCGTCGTTCAGCCTGTCGAGGATGGCGCGCTCGTGGGCGACGTGCTGGTCCACTATCCACAAAGACCCCGGCTCCTCGATGAGGATGTAACCCGCTGCGAGCTGCCCGATGACCCGCAGCTCCTCGAGGCGCGGCAAGGCGCCCCGCTCCGGCAACTCCTGCGCGTCAAACCGTTCCTGAGGCGGCGTTCCGGAGGGCGACCCTGGGACCGTTTCGGAGAGCGGGGCCGAAGCCTCGGCGAGACGCTCTCTGGCTTCGCGCAGGTTCTGGGCGGGCGGGGAGTAGTCGGGGCGGCGCTCCGCCACGCGCGCGTAGCTCGGGGCCGACGTACGGAAGGACGAGAAGCTCTCCTGCTCGTGGGGGCGCTCCGTCGGGCGCGGGGCGGCGGAGGGAGGGGGCGGGCGCCACTCTATTGCTTCTCGGACCGCGGCGGCGATGGCGGCGCGGGCGGCCCGTTCCTCGGAGAAGCGTACGATCTGCTTGGTCGGGTGTACGTTCACGTCTACCCGGCGGGGGTCCACTCCGATACGCAGGGCCACCGGCGGATAGCGGCCCGAGGGGAGCGTCGCCCTGTAGGCGTCGTCGATGCCGCGGGTCAAATTCTCGGCCCGCACCCAGCGGCCGTTCACCGCGACCGTCTGGCTCGCCCGGCTTCCCTCGGTCACGCTCGGCAGGGCGGCGTACCCGGAGATCCCGAACGCGCCGGACTCGTACTCGATCGGGCGCATCGCGCGGGCCTTGGCGACGCCGTGGACCTGGGCGAGGCGCTCGAGCAAATCTTTGGCGTGGGGTAGCGAGAGGTAGTCGCGGCTCTTCTCGGCGAGGCGGAAGGCGACCGATGGGTGGACGACTGCGAGGTGGGTCAGGACCTCCACGATCGCCGCGCGTTCAGCCCGGGCACCCTTGAGGAAGGCCCGGCGTGCGGGGACGTTGTAGAAGAGCCTGTCGACGAGGACGGTCGTCCCTTTGGGGTGCGAGGCGGGGGAGACGTGGGCCTCTCCTCCACCGTTCACCACGACCTTCGTCCCGGCGCCCTCACCGGTCGAGGTGGTAAGGCAGAACGCCGAGACGCTCGCCATCGAGGTGAGGGCCTCGCCCCGGAAGCCCAAAGTGGTCACGGCTTCGAGATCGGAAACGACTTGTATCTTGCTGGTCGCGTGCCGCAGGACCGCCAGGGGGGCGTCCTCGGGGGATATGCCCGAGCCGTCGTCCCGGACGAGGATGTGCGATGTGCCGCCGTCGCCGAGCTCGACCTCCACCCTCGCGGCCCCGGCGTCCAGGGAGTTCTCGACCAGCTCCTTGACCACGGAGGCCGGCCGGTCCACGACCTCGCCGGCCGCGACTTGTTGGGCTACTACGGGGTCTAGTACGCGGATGCTCATTTGGTCTGGACGCTCGCGACGAACATAAGGTAATAGGATTCTACACGTCCGGGTGACTTTTCCCACGGTGGCCATATGGGCATCCCTAACGGCCTTCCGTAAGTGTACAATCCGGGCCTATGTCGAAGGAGAGCGTACGATGAAAGATGATGGGTCCCTGCCGGAGCCCGACAAGGGGACGTTGCCGCTCGAGGACGTCGGGAGGCTGGTCGAGCTTCTAGCCGAGAGCGGGGTCGGCGAGATCCGGGTTAAGCAGGGGGATCTGGAGATCACCGTGAAGGCCAAGACGGAGGTTCCTCCTGCCGGGACTCCCGTCGAACCCTCTGCCGCGCCGGTGGTCGCGGAGACCGTACCGGAGCCGGGCCCGGCGGAGCGCAACGGGGGCTTGCACCTGGTGCGTTCGCCGGTGGTCGGGACCTTTTACCGGGCGCCTGCGCCGGGGGAGGAATATTACGTCGAGGTCGGGGATTACATCGGGGCCGGGCAGACTTTGTGCATCGTCGAGGCTATGAAGCTGATGAACGAGATCCTCGCGGACGTCTCGGGCGAGGTGGTGGAGGTTCTGGTCGAGAACTCGAAGGGCGTGGAGTACGACCAGCCGCTCTTCCGCATCCGACCCGAGGCTTAGGCGCGGTGAAGGTCTTCGGACCGTGATCTCCAAGATCCTCGTCGCGAACCGGGGGGAGGTGGCCCTTCGCGTCGTCCGCGCGTGCCGGGAGATCGGGATACGCAGCGTCGCCGTCTACTCGACCGCCGACGCGGACTCCTTGCACCGCCTGCTGGCGGACGAGGCGATCTGCATCGGACCGCCGCAAGCCACGAGCAGCTACCTGAACATCCCTGCCGTCATCTCCGCCGCCGAGCTCTCCGGCGCCGACGCCATCCATCCGGGCTACGGCTTTCTGGCCGAGAACGCCCGCTTCGCGGAGATCTGCGAGGCCTGCAACATAAAGTTCCTCGGCCCCACCTCCTCGGTGATAGCCCGCATGGGCGACAAGGCTTCGGCCCGCAAGTTCGCCGTCGCTGCGGGCGTCCCCGTCACCCCCGGCAGCGACGGGCTGTGCCGGAACGCGGCGGAGGTCAAGCGCGTGGGGGCAGAGGTCGGCTACCCGCTGGTGATAAAGGCGAGTGCCGGGGGCGGGGGCAAGGGGATGCGCGTGGTCGATTCCGAAGACGAGGTCGATGCCGCCTACGTGTCGGCCAGCCGGGAGGCCGGGGCGGCCTTCGGCGACGGCTCGGTGTACGTCGAGCGCTACATGTCGGAGCTGCGGCACGTCGAGGTACAGGTTTTGGCCGACGGGCGCGGGAGGATGGCGATCTTCCCCGAGAGGGACTGCTCGGTGCAGCGCCGCTACCAGAAGCTCGTAGAGGAGTCCCCGGCGCCCGATCTGCCCGAGGCGGCTCGAGAAGGCATGAAGGACGCCGCGGCGGCGCTCGTCGACTCTTTGGGCTACGAGGGCGCGGGGACGGTCGAGTTCGTGTATTCGGGGGGCGAGTTCTACTTTATTGAGATGAACACGCGGCTGCAGGTCGAGCATCCCGTAACCGAGGTGGTGACGGGTGTGGATCTGGTCGCCGAGCAGATCTCGGTGGCGTCGGGGGAGGGGCTCTCGGTCGCGGGGAACGTGGCCTCGCGGGGGCACGGGATGGAGTTCAGGATCAACGCCGAGGACCCCCGGCGCAACTTCCTGCCCCAGACGGGCCCGGTCGAGTTCTACAACCCACCCGGCGGCCCCGGCGTGAGGGTGGACTCGCACCTCTACGCCGGCTTCAAGGTAGCGCCGTACTACGACTCCCTCCTCGCCAAGCTCATCGTCCACGCGCGAACGAGGGACGCGGCCCTGAGACGCGGGGCGCGGGCGCTAGACGAGTTCGCCGTGGCGGGCCTGGAGACGACGCTGCCGCTGCATCTCGCGATCCTGGAGGACGAGGACTTTCGGCGGGGCGGGGTCCCGACCACCTTCCTCGCCGAGCGCGAACTCAAGAACGACGGAAGAGGGCTTCCGCGGCTCGTCGCAATCGACCGACCCTCTGCTTAGGCGTTTCGGGCGAGGCGTCCTTCGCCTCCTCTTTGGGTGGGTCTGGGTCCGTGCCCAAAGAGTCCATTCGCTCTATCCACAGCTCGCGCACGAGGACCTGGAGCGCCGCTATCAGCGGTATCGCCAGCAAGAGGCCGACAAACCCGAAGAGCGTGCCCATGATCAGGAGCGTAAAGACGATGACCGTCGGGTGTAGGGAGACCGCCCGACTCATCACCACCGGTTGGATCACGTTCCCCTCGATGAACTGCACCACGGCGTAAGCGAGGAGCACCCACAAAGCCAGTATTGGGTCCTGGGCGAGGGCCAAGAGGATCGGCGGGATTATGGAGATGAACGGCCCGACGAACGGTATGAAAGCCAGAAGACCGCTGAGGATACCCAGGAGGAGCGCGAAGGGTATCCCGATCAAGAACAACGCCACGGTGAAGAGCAGGCCGATCATGGCCATCGAGGTAAGCTGCCCCAGGAACCATCTCTGGACGGTCTTGTACAGCTCGCCGAGGATCTCCCGGACCCTCTCCCGCCGGCCCGCCGGCCAGAGCACCACGAACCCGTTGACCAGGGGCGCCGGCCACGCGACCGTGAAGATCGTCGCGATCAGGATAACGACCAGAAAGGAGAAGATGTTCGCCACGCTCGCGCCCACGCTCACGAACGTCGAGAACGTGCCGCCGGAGATCAGGTTGCGCGCCGAGTCGAAAAGCTGCTGCGGGTCCGGCAGCAACCCGCTCTCCAAACCCAGGGCGCTTTGCAACTCTCCGATGCGGTCCTGCGCCTCGGAGAGGAACGTCGGGGCACTCTCCACCAACCCCTGCACCTGGCTCTCCACGACCGAGCCCATCGAGTATCCTGCCACGACCAGGACGAGCGCGAGGCCCCCGAAGACGATCAAGGTCCCCAAGGCGCGCCCGACACCCTTGCGCTGCAGGTAATCCACTGGCCCGCTGATGATGATCGAGAAAAGAAGCGTCAAGAGGAAGACCAGCACTATCGCCCGGATCTGGTAGACGAAGTAGGTCGCGAGGACGAGCGCGAAGATCAGCCCGATCCCGATGTAGATGTTGCGCCTCTGCTCTTCGACAGTAGTGGTCAAAAGACCCCTCTCTCCGGCTTGTCCCCACCTATCTTCTCGCCCGGTCCTTGTGCCCGGCGGCGCTTTACGGATTATTCTCTTAATACGTACAGGCCAAACGCCTGGTTGCGCCTCCCGACGCCGGACGTGCTATCGTTTATCATCCTGTTTCGAGTTTCGTACGAGGCGTACGGAGGAGAGTCTTGGCGCAAGAAGCGGTTAATCGAGAGGAAGAGAAGCTTCTCTTCGGAGGCATGGCGCGCTACGGCGGCATAGACTTCTTCGGGCCAAACTACAGCAGTTCCGCGGAGCGGCGGGACGGCAAGATCTACGTCTGGATAGACCCCTCGAAGCTCTGGAAGCCGGAAGGAATCTGGGCCCGAATCTCCCAGTGGCCCGTCCTGCGGTCGGTCTTTTTGTGGTTCCGGGTTCTCCTGCAGCTGCTTGGCTCGATCTGGGCGCTCGTCTCCTTCGTCGGCATCATGGTGGTCCTCTATCTCCTCGTTTACCTCGCGGATTTCGGATCCGAGTCTCTCGGCGGACCTTTGGGTGCCGTGCTCCACTTCTTCGCCGTCTTCCCCATCCTGCCGGTCCTCCTACTCTTCTTCGCCGGCATGAAGTTCACCGTGATCGGCCGCTACCACGGCGCCGAGCACAAGGCCGTCGCCGCCTACGAGAAGTACGGCGAAGTCACCCTCGAAGGTGCCGCGGGCATGAGCCGCCTCCATCCCCGTTGTGGCACCAACATCCTCATCTACATCGTCGCCGTCTCTCTCGTGACCCCGTTTATCGACTGGGCGCCCTGGAGCGTACTCCAGTTCATCGTGATAACCGAGGCCTGGTTCATCCTTGGCAGAACCCGCGTCTCCATCGCCATCGGGAACTTCATCCAGAAGTACCTCACCACTTCCGAGCCCGGCCGCAAGGAGCTCGAGGTGGCCGTCGAGTCGCTCAACGAGCTCCTGCGCGCTGAAAGGGGCGAGCGAGGAGTCGCCAAGGAACCGGTTTTGTTCCCCACCCGCTTCTAGGGGTTAAGGAGCAGCTTGTCAGCTCTTTGATTTCGGCCTGTCGCCGGGGGCTCTCGCTCTCTTCCAACCGTTCTCTCGAACGTACCGTATCTCCGCCGCCCACGGCTAGCCTGTCTGACCGGCCGAATCGCTAGTTCCCCTGTTGTGTGGGACGGATAAGGATCTCGTTAACGCTCACCCGCTCGGGCTGGGCGACACAGTAGGCTATGGCGTTCGCTATGTCCTCGGGCTGGAGGATGTCGTCGAGTCCGTAGATACTCTTGATGCCTTCTTTAGCCTCCTCGTCCGTTATGTGGTCCGGTAGCTCTGTCTCTACCGCGCCCGGCTCTACCACGGTCACCCGGATGTTGTCTTCCAGAAGCTCTACGCGCAGGGCCTCGGAGATGGCGTTGACGGCGAACTTGGTCCCGGCGTAGGCCCCCCGTAAGGGGCCGCTCTTGCGCCCGGCCACGCTGCTGATGTTGATGAGGTGCCCCGAGCCCTGCTCCTTCATCACCTGCACGGCGGCTTCGGTTACGTAGAGCAGGCCGAGCACGTTCACGTCGAACATCGTGCGCCACTCGTCGGAGAGACCTTTCTCGATTTTGGAGAGCTGCATCACGCCGGCGTTGTTGACTAGGACGTCCACCCGCCCGAGTTCGTCTTTGGCCCTGCGGATCAGGGCGTGCGCCTGCTCCTCGTCGGTTACGTCGCACTCGAGGGAGAGGGCCTTGCCCCCGTTCTTGCCGTTGATCCTTTCGACGAGGTCGGAGAGCCGATCCTCCCTTCTCGCCGCTACCACGACCGAGGCCCCCTCCGCGGCCAGGGCCTCCGCCGTCGCCTCCCCGATGCCGCTGGAAGCGCCCGTGATGACCGCGACCTTGCCGTCGAGCTTCGCCATACCACAAATCCTTTCGTCCGAGAAAATTCGGCGCCCCGTATCTTACCCACGCCGGACCCTACCTAAATCAGGACGGCGCTAGAGTCTATCCCTCCGTGGCGGAGGTTGGAGGAATTTCCTCGGTCGGGGCGGTAAGCCTGAGGTAGGCGAGCGTCCAGTAGGAGTGGTTGAAGGCGCCCAGAGCGCCGGAGGCCACGAGGAGGAGCGGCAGCAGGATCAGACCGGCCACTATGCTTGCAACGATTCCCGCGGTGCTGAGACCGGCCGCGAAGAGGATAAGGGCGGGAACGGCGAGGAGGAGGCCCAGCAGGAGGGTCACGATCAGCAGCGCGATCCCGGCCCCGATCGAGATGGCGAGCTGGATCAGCAACAGCAGCAAGCTCTTGCCCAGGTTGCGCCGAAAGAGCCGGTACCCGCCGCCGATCGAGCCGGTAACACCCTCCCGGCGCACCACGATCTCCCGTAGCCCGAACTGCCAGACGATGCTCAACGGTACGAATACCACGAGCAAGAGGGCGAAGCCGACCAGCGCCGCCAGGACCACGGTGAGTATCCGGGCCCCGATCGACTCCGCCACGGCGAACACGACCGTCACCAGGAGCGCGAGCGGGACCCCGATCGCGAGAAGGAGACCGAGCGAAATCAGAACGAGCAGCAGGAAATACCCGAGCACGCGCCAGAAGTTGGAGACCCCGGCCCTAAAGGCGGACGAAAAGCGACGGCCCTCGCCCCGATCCAACGCGGCCACGCTCTCCGCCAGCGCTCCCTGGGAGATCAGAGACATAACAATAAACAAGAGCGCGAGCAGAACCACCACGGCAGCGATAACCAGGATCAAGGCAAGGTTGTCGAGTATCCATTGGCCGGGGTCGAGGCCCGGTGCGGGCGTCGTACCTTCGAAACCGCCTCGTCCCGGATCTCCAAAATCCTCGTCGTCGAAACCGCCAAAGTTACCCGAGGGAATGTTGAAGTTGGCGCCCGCGGATGTGCCTCCCGCGAAGAAACCGAAGAACCACAGAAAGCGGTTACGCCAGGTGATCCAGAATGCGTCCTTGATGAGTTCACCGTAGTTCAATGCTCCAACACCCAGGTGTCCTTCATCTTGCCGCCGCTGGAGATGTTGGTCAGGTGGCTGCCCGGCGCTGCCACGCGCGCCAGGGCGCCGGGCACGATCTCCACCACGCCCGGGTCTTCCTGGTCGGGCGCGAGCGCGAGCACCCGATAGTCGGCGTAGGAGTCTCTGAGAGCGAAGCCGCCGTTCTCCACGTCGGCTTGGCAGAGCACGTGGGTGGAGAAGTCTATTGTCTCCTGCGCGATGTACTCGACCGGGTTGCGCTCGACCATCCGGCGGAACCGCTCGATGGACTCCGCGGACTCCTCCGGTCCGATCATCACCTCTTTGCCCCCGTATCCGCCCCGGCTCTTGACCACGAGCTCCCCGAAGTGCTCCATCACGTAACGGCGTTCCTCCGGGACCGCGAGCGACCACGTCCTGGCGTTCTGGATGACCGGCTCTTCGCCGAGGTAGGTCCGGATCATCTCCGGCACGAACGCCTCTACGCCCTTGTCGTCCACCACCTCGGAGTTCGGCGCGAAGAGGACGTGGACCCTTCCCTCTACGTGACAATCTATTAGCTCCGGCAACTCCGCGTACAGCGTGTCCTCGTCGACCCGCTCGTAGACTACGTCTATCCTGCGCCCCGTCGGCTTGTGTACGAGATAGCCGTCCCTGTCGAACGTAAGATCCCTGGTCTCCGCCAGAATCGCACCCATCTCCTGCGCGTAGATGTGGTGATCGAGGTAGAACTGGTCTTCAGGCCCGCTGGATACGACCGCGAGCGTCGCATCGGGCCCTTTGGGCGACGCCGCTCGCAAGGAATCGCGGAGGCGCGCGAGCCAGCCGTCCAGGGAGCGTACCGGGAGCCTGTCCATAGAGCCGGGGAAGAAGACTTCCCGGCTCATCCTGCGTCGCCGGGACATGGCGGCGAGCCCCACGGGCATCTTGGCGTTCTGCTCGAGGACGAGGTACTCCCAACCCCCGGTCTGGCCGCTCCGCCCGCTCTCGACCGCCACGACGTCGAAGGCCACCTGTCGCACCGGCACCTCCCCGAAGCGGTTCGGGAGGGTGGGGTCGTAGAGTATGCTCGTCTCGATGATCTCCTCCGGAACGACCTCTTCTTTGCCGGCCTCGAGCCTGCGCAGGAACTCGTTGACGGCCCGCATCCTCTGGGCGGCGCCCCTCTCCAGGCGTTCCCAGTCGGCTGCGGGCACGACCCGGGGGAACCAGTCGGTAGGGTGGGTCTTGTCGCCCTCCCGGATGCCGAAGGCGTACTGCTCGTCCAGGAGGAGGCCGTGCGCCCGGCGTAGTCGCTCTACCCAGCGCTCGGGGCCGGTCTTCTCGAGCTCCTCGAAGACCGCGTCGTAGACGGGGCGCGGCGCGCCGTCGGGCCCGAAGACCTCGTTCGTGCCCGGCAGCTTGCGCTCGAGTACGAAGGACCCCATAGATCGGGGATTATACTAGCGCCTCGCGGGTACAGTGCCTTTGTTCGTGACAGAGCGGCACGAGGAGCAGGCGCGGGTTGAGCGAAGGAAATAACGGGTTGGGCAACAGCAGGCAGCTAGGCCCGGGCGGAGACAAACAGCGCGAGCAAACGGCGAAGTCGTTCTTTGCGCTGGTCGTGTGCGTCGTGGGCATACTCCTGGGCTTGGTGGGGCTCGTTACCCCGTTCTTTACGGGCCCCGCTGCCACGGCCGACGTGTCGATCCATGCCGTCGGGATTTTGCTGGGGATCCTGGGCTACTACCTCGGCGCCCGCAGGCTCGCGGTCGCGGCGGTAGCCTTGTGCATCGTTGCGATCTTTTTTGGTCTCGCCGCCAGCCAGGACCTCATACCCGGCATCCAGGGCGAAGACCGCAGCCTCCCCTCCGTCGAGCCCGGCGCCCAGAGACCCGACTCCTGAGGTTGGCCCCGCAGAGAGCGCGGCTTCGGGCCTTTGTACCGCGAGGGCCAAGACACCGTTTCCGGAAGGAGCACCATGACCGAGCCGCCGCAACCTTCCTACTCCCCCGAAGACCGTCCGGCCCGCGGGCGTGGCAGAAACCTGGCGATCGCCGGGATAGTCTCCGGAGCGGTATCCTTCCTCGTCCTCCCGATCCTCTTGGGCCCCCTGGGCATCTTACTCGGCATCCTCGGGCTCGCTAGGGGCGAACGGAGGCTGGGCACGATAGCCATCGTAGTGAGCGTTCTGGGTCTGGTCGTGGGCTTTATTCTCAGCTTTCTCGTGCTCTACATGGCCGGGGTTTAGGGTGCTCGCCCCGCTGCTGTACGAAAACACCGGGCGTTGTGCATGACTTCGTGCCTGAGAGACGGTTAGCAGGAGTTTCCGTTCTGGTGACAGGCGTGCTTTTCACGGCGTTTCTTTTCGCTCGATGTGGTGATTCGGTGTAGAGGGCCGGGGCCGGGACCGCTATACTGGCTACAGGATGGAGCAGGTTCGGCTTACACCTCCGGGGGAGAAACGGGAGCGGGGCGCGAGAGCGCGCCTGTATGTCCGCTGGATGCCCCACCTCGGCGCCGAGGCGGTGGCCCTGTACGAGCTGCTCCGCGTCCTCCCCGACGTCGGCCAGGATTGCGTCGAGGTCGAGGAGTTGGCCGAGCTCCTGCGGTCCACCCCGGAGAGCGTCGAGGGATCTTTGCGCGTCCTCGTCGAGCACGGGTTCGCGGTAGAGCGGGAGGGATGGGTCGAGGTTCTGGAGCATCCGCCGGTCGCCGGCAGGGTCGTCGAGCTCGGCGAAGCCCGTCAGGAGGGGGTTCCTCTCCGGGAGATCGAGGTGGTGAGGGCGGAGCCGGAGGGTGTCTCGCCGGACGATTACTTTCGTTTTATGGGAAGCTTGCCGGCGCCTCACATACTGGAGTTCTTGAACGGGTACTGCGAGCGGGACGGTCTCGAGCCCGCGGTGGTGCTGGAGGCGCTCAAGATAGCCAGCGAACGGGACGCGCGTCGGGTAGGGTACGTGAGGAGCATCCTGGAGAACTGGGTCCAGCGGGGGGTAAAGACCGTCGCCGACGTGGAGCGCTTCGAGAAGGATCGACGCTTGAGGCTCGTCGAGCAGAGCGGCGCCGTGCGGGGCGGAGCGTTGAAGATCGGGGAACCGGCGAGTGGTACTACCATCCCTGCACGCCGGAGTGCGAGAAGAAGAACGAGCAGCGCGAGTGGGAGTTGATGCGCCGCGACGCCCGGGTGGCCACCCTGCGGGAGCGCAGCGGACTCTCCAAGCGTATGAAGGGCTACACTCTGGGGAACTTTAGGCCCACCGTTAGCAACGCTGCGGGACGGGCCCGCGTGAAGGTGGACGGGTACCTCGAAGACTGGGAGGAAAACCGGGAGGCGGGCAAGGGACTCTACTTCTGCGGCGGGGTAGGAACCGGGAAGACCCACCTCGCGGTTGCCGTGATGAACGAGTTGATCCGCAAGAAGAGGACCCCCTCTCTCTTCGTGACCGTCCCGGAGCTTTTGGACAACCTGCGCGAGACTTACAACAAGCCGGGCCGCAACCTCGACGAGTGGATGGACGTCGTCCAGAACGCGGAGTTCCTGGTTTTAGACGACCTCGGGAGCGAGCGCAGCACCGAGTGGGTGCGGGAGCGCATCTTCGTCATCGTCAACCACCGCTACCGGGAGGCCCTGCCGACCGTCTTCACCTCGAACATAGGTCCCAAGGACCTCGCCGAACAGCTCGGGGAGAGGACGGCCAGCCGGATCATCGCGATGTGCGATTGGATACAGCTCGAAGGCCAGGACTACCGGGAGACCGCCGCGAAGGAAGGACGCTAGGCCCGTGCGCGACGAGTTCATGATCACGAGACAGGGCAAGCAATACGTGCTTTACCAGGGTCTCCTGGACGAAGCCCACGCCCGGGGCCTGCGCGGCATAGACACCGAGCTGGTCCAAGTACCCACCGCCGAGAACGGCAACGTGGCCCTGGTCAAGGCCGTGGTCGAGATGGAGGCAGCCGACGGCTCCGAGGGGAGCCGAACCTTCTCCGGTATCGGCGACGCCTCCCCCGAGAACGTCGGACGGAACATCGTTCCGCACATCATCCGCATGGCCGAAACGCGGGCGAAGGCCCGCGCCTTGCGGGACGCCGTAAACGTCGGCGCGACGGCCCTCGAAGAGCTCTCGGACGGAGACGAGGCTCCGCCCGCCGCCTACCCGCCCCCGCGCGGCCTCCAGAGCGCCGGGAGGGGCCAGTCTGCCAGCTCCGCCCCTAACGGCAAGGCCGGCTCGAAACCCGAGGCCGTAGAGGGGGATTCGGGTGATTCGCAGGGGGCATCTGATCGGGAGACCTCGCGGCGGGGCAAGGGGGGATCCTCTCAGAAGGCTCGCAAGAGCCAGATCGACCTGCTGAGGACCCTCGCCGAAGAGCTGCGGGGCGAGAACGGCGTCGCCCGCCTCGAGAGCCGGATCGGCAAGTCTTTAGGCGAGCTCTCCCGGGCCGAGGCCGACGAGTGGATCGACCGCCTCACGCCAGCCGAAGGACGCGAGTAGAGGGTAGATCCCCGAGAGGGACCGTTCCTGGGCCGTGGGCAGATTCGTACCGGCCCTGCTCCTCCCCCTGTTGCTCCTCCTGGCCGCTTCGAGCGGCTGCGCCGCGCTGCCCATGCCGGGCGCCGCCCAGCCGCCGCCCTCGGGCTCGCTGGTCGTGAGCTTTATAGACGTGGGGCAGGGCGATGGAGTGCTCGTCCAGTCCGGCGGCGAGAGCTACCTCCTCGACGCCGGGAAGGCCCAGGCCGGTCCCAAGGTGGTGGATTTTCTCAGGAGCCGGGGCGTCGAGTCGCTGGACGGCATCGTCGTCAGCAACCCCGACGCCGACCACATCGGGGGTTTCGAGGACGTGCTCGACGCCTTCGAAGTCACCGACGTCTACCTCTCCGGAGATCCCAAGGGTACCTCCACCTACAACTCGTTCCTGCGCGCCGTTCGGGACGAAGGCTCGGAGGTGGTCGAGTCCCGCGCGGGGATGCGGATGGACTGGGGAGCGACGAGGGCCGATGTGATCGCACCACCTCCCGACCAACTCTTCTCGGAGACGAACGACAACTCCGTGGGCATCCTACTGACCCACGGCTCCGCCCGCGTCCTCCTCGCCGGCGACGCCGAGAAAAAATCCGAGGAGTACATGAGCAACGGCTCCTACACGGGCCCCCTGACCGTCATCAGGGTTTGATAGTACAAAACGTCCTGAGCTTTGTTTCCGCTCCCTGCTGGGCTGCGATGGTAGTGGGGACGTACGTTTCGAGAGAGCGGCCACAGGGTGAACCTGTACTC
>JAIVIG010000171.1 GCA_020200675.1 Actinomycetota bacterium | reverse complement strand
GCGGCGTAGTCCTCCAGCGGTCCAGGGGCGGGAGTTGCGGGCAGTCGTTTGGTCATAGCGGCACCTCCTCGCCTCGCATCGAAGCACAGGCGGCACCCCCTGTCAACAAACTACCGTTACAGCGGGTTGCAGTGTTATTGAACCATTACTCACGTCGTTGGCCATGCTTCTTACTGAGCAGACCCGCGTAAAGGTAATACGCCTATGGGCTGCGCGGATCAAATTCGTTACGTACCGCCATACGGACTCACCAGACATGTACGGCGATGTCTAGAAAAGCTCGCCCTGTTTAGACCGAGAAGGCTATCGTATCAAGAAGACTGGTACGGCTTCAGGCGCTAGCGGCTTTGCGAAGTAGAAGCCCTGACCCCGGTCACAACCCATCTCCTTGAGCTGCTCTGCCTGTTCCTTGCTCTCCACCCCTTCTGCTATGACCTCCATCCCCAAGGTGTGGGCAAGCTCTATTATCATCCGCACGATCGCCGTGTCCTCGACATCTTCTCCAATACCCTTTATGAACGACTTGTCTATCTTTAGGGTCTCCGCCGGGAGCCGCTTTAGGGAGGCCAGCGAGGAGTAGCCCGTACCGAAATCGTCTATGGAGATACACACCCCCATCTTCTTGAGCTTGTCCAGGGCGGCGGTATTGCCCTCCAAGGCCTCGATGTAGACGGTCTCTGTGATGTCTAAGCTCAAGCAGCGTGCATCGAACCCGGTCTTCTCCAGAATCTCTTCGACGGTCTCGGCCACGTCCGGGTGCTGAAGCTGCTTGGCAGAGAGGTTCCCTGCCATGACGAGCGGCGGAATGTGCGGATGCTCTTGTTGCCACTTCGCCCCCTGACGGCAGGCTTCCTCTAGCACCCACCTGCCCATGGGAACGACGAGGCCAGACTCCTCGGCTACGGAGATGAACTGCGAGGGGGCGAGCAAGCCCTGCTGGTCGGGGTGCTCCCACCTCACCAGGGCCTCCACCCCCGACGCTTCGCCGGTCTGAAGATTCACTATCGGCTGGTAGCAGACGACGAACTCCTCGTCTTCTATGGCACGCCTGAGGTCGTTCTCCAGCTTCAGGCGCCTTAGGGCCTGCTCGTACATGGCCGGGTCGAACACCCTGTAGTCGTCGTCTCGCCCTTTGGCCTGGTACATGGCCGTATCTGCGTCTCTCAAGAGGTCTTCAGCGGTCTTTTGTCGGGCTTCTCCCAAAGCGATGCCTATGCTGGGCCTGATCACGAACTCCCGCCCCTCCACGACGAGCGGTGCTTTAAAGCGCTCCACGATGCGCTCGGCTACCTTGGCCGCATCACTCGGCGCTTCCGCCTCCTCTAGCAGGACGGCGAACTCGTCCCCGCCGAAGCGGGCCAAAGTGTCCTCGGGCCTCAGGCACCACCTCACCCGCTCGCCCACCGCCACCAAGAGCAGATCCCCTGCATCGTGGCCCAAAGAGTCGTTTACCACCTTGAAGTTGTCCAGGTCCATATAGAGCACCGCCACTTTGCGGCCTCTTGTGCGCCTGGTGAGCCGTAGGGCAAGTTTTAGGCGATCCATGAACAGGTGGCGGTTCGGGAGATCGGTGAGTAAGTCGTGGGTAGCCTGGTACCTGAGGCGCTTCTCGGCCTCCTTGCGCTCGGTTATATCCTGGTGGAGGCAGATGAAGTGGATTGGGTTCCCTTCAGAGTCCCGTATCAGCGAAACACTTGTCAGGTTCCACACCACGTGCCCATCAGCACGCAGGTAACGCCTCTCTAGCTCATACCTTTCGGCTTCCTCCTCGAGCACCCGCTGAAAGTGCTCCGTGCTGATTTGGCGGTCGTCGGGGTGGACGTGCTCTAGGTAGTTTTCACCCAGCAGATCCTCCTCCGAGCAGCCAAGCATCTCGCATAGAGAGCGATTCGCTCTGAAGCGGCGCCCATCGAGGCCGACGAGGGCCACGCCTACGGGGGCGTCTTCGAAGGTGGTGCGGAACCTCTCCTCGCTCTTCTTGAGCGCCTCCTCGGCCTCTTTGCGCTTGGTAACGTCACGGTAGTTGACTACCACACCAGAGACGCTGGGATCGCCGAGAAGGTTGACGCCCACCGAATCGACGTAGCGCCATGAGCCATCGGCGTGTCGTATGCGGTACTCGACGGCCCTAGCTACGCCAGGATTGGCCATTACGTATGCGAAAGCCTGACGGACCTTCTCTAAATCTGCCCGATGTACCCGGCCTGTCTCAAAGATGCTCTTGCCGATCTTCTCTTCAGGATCGTCACCTAATACCCGTCGAACCGAAGGACTCTAATAGAGAATGATGCCCTGGTCATCCACGACGGTGACAACGTCGTAGGAGTTCTGCACCAGGGAGCGGAAGCGCTCCTCGGCCTCCTTGCGTTCGGTAACGTCCCTGACGTTGGCCACCAACCCCGCCACCTGCGGGTCCTCGAGCCAGTTGCTCCGGATCGCCTCCATGTGCCGCCAAGAGCCGTCCGCAGCCCGCACCCTATACTCTATGGGTGGTTGGACACCAGGTTTCTCGACGGCCTCGGCGAAGGACTTCGACATGTACT
The DNA here is from genome assembly GCA_020200675.1 of Actinomycetota bacterium. GTDB lineage: Bacteria > Actinomycetota > Rubrobacteria > Rubrobacterales > Rubrobacteraceae > Rubrobacter_F. Next base: position 713 of record JAIVIG010000171.1, on the reverse strand, counting down.
CGAGGTCCTCGGGGTGAACGTAGTCGAGAGCAATGGTCCCTACGAAGTCTTCTGGTCGGTAGCCAAGCACCCGCTCCACTGCGGGGCTTACGTAGCGTATGGTGGCGTCGGCCTCTAGGATCATCACGATATCCGAAGAGTTCTGCACCGCCGCCCGCAGCCAGCGCTCGCTCTCCTCCGACGGCCCTTTGGCATGCGTAGGTTGGTCTGCATTAAGAGCAGAGGCGTCTGGAGGGTTGTTTCGATCAGGCCCGAATGGGTTCATGCTCGCCAGTCTTCCGCTCTCCCCGCGATACAGTGGATATCAAAGTGAGCATCGCAGTATAAACGGGCAGGCGCTCTGCGGCCATCTCAAAGAGGCGATTGCCTGCTTAGCAGGTAGTCGGTGTCCCAGAAGGGATAAGCAAGACCCCTATCGGCACTGCCGCCTCACTCGCTTCTCATCGGTGGCCGCAGCAGATTCTATGCTTACAGCGACTTGTAATGAGCTGATTCGTATACACATGGGCGTATTAGCACTCCCGCAGGTTTCTGGATAAGGGGGGCATGCATCGACGCTCCTATATAGCTGAAAACTAAGAACTGACTAGCTGAAAACTAAGAACTGACAACTAAAAACTAACAACTAAGAATCCCTCGCGAACATGGCGGCGCCCCCTTGCCGGACCGGCCTGACGTCTATGCGGTCCACGTTGACGTGCGGGGGCAGGGTG
>JAIVIG010000010.1 GCA_020200675.1 Actinomycetota bacterium | reverse complement strand
TCAAGCACCTGGCCTACCAGAGTGGGCAGAGCATTTACCAAATCAAGCGAGGTTTGCTCCACGACTACCTGGTGCAGCAGCTCAAAAACCCCTCCGTTGAGATGGTTCTTGCGTAAGTCCTAGACTCCATAAGTCTTTTCGCTCTGGGAAACATTACGTTCGACGGCGACGGCGGGTGTACAGACGCCGGCAACAAGTCAGGCGCCATGAAGGGCAAGGACACGGCTTACGCCGATTGGGATAACCCTCCCTTCAATACTACGGCCCGGCCAACCGACGATGCAGGTGCCGGGGCAGTGGGAAACGTTGAGTACAAGAACGGCGCCAGTTCAAAGGCGGGCACGCGCGATTTTGACGGCCCAGACTCCAACGAGGATGGACCTGAGTTTGTCGAGAAGGAGCCTCCCGACGGCTCTCAAGACACGGACGAGATAAGCTTCCCGTTCGATCCTGCCCTGCCAGACATCGACTTCCTACGCGACAAAGCCAGGACGGACGGGACTTACTACGAGGTCTCCGGCGGGACCGTATCCGTGAGTTCCTGGCCCTCCGATTCCGATTCCACTACCGTGGTGTTCTACAAGTTCACCGGCTCCGGTTCCAATACCCTGAAGTGGGGCGTATCGGGGACTTGTACCGACGCCTCGCCCAAACGGGGGACGCTCGTCGTAGAGAACGGCAACTTCACCATGCAGCCGAGCAAGGCCCTCTTCAGGGGTGCAGTTGTAGTCCGGGGAGGCGAGGCCGCCGACGGAACTTCCGATGATGCCGAGAAGACATGCCTGGAGGGGTTTGTCAATGCGGAGGGGAGCATCAACATAGCCGGGAACGTTAGCCCCATGAGCTCCGAGGAGGCAGCAAAGCGGCCCGGCTGGTACGACGCGAGGCTCTGGAGCTGGCGGGAGGTATACGAGTAGGATAGGCTCTCTAATCTCCTCTTTACAGAGTTACTATAAGCCGGAGTGCGAGTGTCCAGGGGCGGAGTTGTAGTTCGCGCTCTGGTCTTCCTCAAGGGTGGAGGAGTCGAGGTGTGAGCCGTGTTCGGAAGGATAGGGACGTGTGTTCCCCGTTGGAGCTTGATGTTGTCCGGGGCTACTTTTCTTCGAGGTCGTCGGTCTCTATTAGGCCCTCACGGATGGCGTAGAGGACGGCCTGGGTGCGATCGTAGACGTGCAGCTTCTTGTAGATGTTGGAGACGTGGTTTCTTACGGTCTTCTCCGAGATCGAGAGGTCCCGGGCTATCTGCTTGTTACCGCGGCCGCGGGCGAAGGCGGTCACGATGTCCAGCTCGCGCCTGGTGAGGGAGGGAGCCTCGGGCTGCTCGGGGTCGGCCTCCTCGAAGGCGAGGAGCATCTTGCGGGCTATCTCCGGGGCCATTATGGTGTCCCCGGCATGGACGGTCTTTATGGCCCGGGAGAGGTCCTCGGGGGTGCAGTCCTTCAGGAGGTAGCCGGTGGCGCCGGCCTTTATGCCCTGGAAGACGTGAACGTCGTCGGCATGTACGGTGAGGATGAGGATCTTCGCGTCGGGGAGGAGGTCCCGGATCTTACCGGTCGCCGTGACGCCGTCCATGATGGGCATGTTGATGTCCATGAGGATGACGTCCGGGCGCAGCTCCACGCATATCTTGACGCCGCTCTCCCCGTCGTGGGCCACGCCGACTACCTCCATGCCCTCTTGGGCTCCGACGATCCGCCCGAGACCGTCCGTGAAGAGAGGTTGATCGTCTACTATGGCAACCCGGATCACGTCTGTACCCCCGCCACTTCTGCGCAACCTTCCCGTTACCGCCAAACTTTACCATTACTAGCGGTCAGCCGTCAGCAGCGGAGCTCGTCGCGGCTACACGAACACGAACTGATTCGTTCCTCGGTCGTGCTCGAACGGAATGCCATAGCGTCCGCCCGACATTCGCACGGTGTACGGAGCTGCGGTATTTAGGCTTTTACCGACAACTGAGAACTAGAAACTAACTTCGAGCCGTGTCCCCGGTTCGGCTGATGGCTGAAAGCCAAGAGCTAAACGCTCTGATCTTTGTGAGCCGCTTCGGCCGCACCCTCGCCGAAGACCAGGCCACCCTCGTCGGACGGTGGCCCTTCCGGTCGGGAGACGCCGGCTTCGTCTAGGCGTCTGTCTCTCTGATACTTCCAGATGGCGTGCTTGAGGGTGCCGAGGCCCAGGGTGGCGCACCTGGGGCGGCTCGCCACGATCTGGCGCCCGAGCTGGTCGATCATCTCGTTGTAGTCGAACTCCAGGACCTTGTCCATCGTAAGGTCGCCCTCGACGACCTGCTCGAGCAGCATGCTCGACGCTGCCATACTGATGGTGCAGCCCTCGCCCTCGTAGGAAACCCCGGCTATGTGCTCGTGATCCTCGGCGCCCTTCAGATAAACCGTCACCACGTCGCCGCAGCCCGGATTCCCCCCGGGCATGGCCACGTCCGCGTCCTCCAACGTCCCCCGATGGCGGGGCTTCTGGTAGTGGTCAAGGAGTATCTGTATCTGCAACTGCCGGTCCAAAACCGCTCCTCCGCTATTTCATCTTGCAAATCCTTCGGGTCGATTCTACCCCACGCCCGCGATTTCGCGGGGGTACGGGGACGTCGAGCCAGCGACCCCGCGGTTCGCGCGGCGGGGAGGAAGACGGGACTTGCCGACACGACCGGACGACGTTGCTCTTGGGGACCACGCGTGGGCCGGCGACGCATGTTGTCTTTACCGCGCCGCCTGCTTCTCCGGCTCCGTCGGATGACACGTCCCTTCCTCGAAGACCCACCGTAGCCGCGTGGGGGATAGGGCCGAGAGATTAACGTCGTCGGGTGACGGGGCGACCGGTATGCGTTCCACTCCGACCGAGATCCTACTCCCTCCGATCTCGAGGTCGAGGAGCGTGACGTCGAACGGCGGCTGGGTGAGCGCGGCGCAGGAGATCTGGAGCACCTGTTCCGCCGCGCATGTACATGTGCTCGTTGATCACCACGGTCGGCGCCGTCCGGCCCAGCAAAGGCCGGGCGACCTCTTCGAGGTTTTCGAGGTCGTTGTCCCCATAGTAGACTCCCTCCCTCTCGGCCCTCTCCCGAAAAGAGATCATAGGGTAGTGGCTCAGCAAGACCACGATCTCCTCTCCCCACCCCGAGACCTCCGGCTTCTCGTCCGAGCGGGCGGTGTAGCCATAATTGTCGCTCGCGACGCAGAGACCGGCGACCCGTATGCCTGCGCCGCCAAAGACCCCGCCCGCGGGCGTGGCGAGCCGGACGTTCTTCGCCCCGACCCGCCGTACAGTTCTCGCCAGAGCGTCCTCCTGCTCGCCGAGGTCGTGGTTGCTCGAAACGGCCCACACCACAAGCCCGGTCCTCGCCGCCAGCCTCAACCCCGCCTCCAGCGATGCGTCGTCGCCGGACCACGAAAGGTCGCCGAGCAGCGCCAGCCCATCCACACCCTCCCGGACGCACCGTCGCAGCGCCGACCGGTAGCGCGCCATGTCTCCGTCGGCTGTGTAGTCGTCGGGGACGAGGTGTGAGTCCGCCAGGATGCCGAGCCTCAATCCGGATTCACCTCCCAAAACTCCCGTCTCGCCGCACCCCGGCACAAGTCCGGAAGAGCTGCGCGGCAAGGTCGCCGTCCTCGCACGCTTCCTCATACGTAGCGCGTCGCCCGGAGGTTCCGCGCAGGATAGGGCGACTAATTTTGCTACAACTTGATACAATAACGGTATGAAGGTAGGCATAGTCGGGCTGCCGAACGTTGGCAAGTCAACGGTTTTCAACAGTCTTACGCGGGCGGGGGCGGAGGCCCAGAATTATCCGTTCACCACGATAGACCCGAACCTCGGGGTCGCGGAGGTTCCGGACGGGCGATTGGACGCGCTGGCCGGGGTCATGCAGAGCAAGCGGGTCGTGCCGGCGACGGTGGACTTCGTGGACATCGCGGGGCTCGTGCGCGGGGCGAGCAGGGGGGAGGGGCTGGGGAACCAGTTTCTCGGCAACATCCGCGAGTGCGAGGCCATAGCGCACGTCGTGCGCTGCTTCGAGGACGAGAACGTCGTACACGTTCACGGTGATATTGATCCCACGGGCGACATAGAGACCATAAACACCGAGCTGTTGCTCGCGGACCTGGCGACGGTCGAGCGGCGTCTGGACCGGACGAGCCGGGCCGCCAAGAGCGGCGACGCGAAACTCAAGGCCGAGGCCGCGGAGCTGGAGAAGCTCCGGGACTACCTCTCGGACGGTAACCCGGCCCGGACGTACCCGCCCTCCGAAGCTCTGATCGAGGTCTTGCGAGACCTCATCACCGCGAAGCCCACGCTCTACGTGGCGAACGTGGACGAGGAGTCCGTCGCCGGCGGCAACCGCTACAGCGTGGAGATCGAGAAACTCGCCGTCCGCGAGGGGGCTGAGTCGGTCCGGCTCTCCGCGAAGCTGGAGGCCGAGGTTGCGGAGCTCCCCGAAGACGAAGCGCGGGAGTACCTGGCGATGCTCGGGATCGAATCCACGGGCTTCGAGGAGTTCGTCCGGGCAGCGTACAAGCTGCTCGGGCTCATCACGTTCTTCACCGCCAACGAGAACGAGTGCCGGGCGTGGACCTTGCGCAAGGGCTCGACGGCGCGCAAAGCCGCCGGAAGCGTGCACTCCGACATGGAGCGCGGCTTCATCGCCGCCGAGGTTGGCAACTGGGAAGACGTCGTCGCCGCCGGCTCCTGGGCAAAGGCCCGCGAAACCGCGAAGGTTCGCCTCGAAGGCCGCGACTACGTGGTCGAGGACGGGGACATCCTAATCGTCCGCTTCAATGTTTGACCCTAACGCTAGATATAGCGTAAACGTGAACTTAAACTACAATATAATGCCGTTTTCCCGCCCTGGAAAATCGCTGTGTGAGAGCCGGTTGGCGCTCGTCACCACGGGTGGGGTGCACCTGCCGGAGCAACCGCGCTTCGACATAGATGATCCTTCGGGCGACTGCTCTTACCGCGAGATCCCCACGGACGCCTACGCCCTCACCTGGACCCACGCGTACTACGCTCCCGATCGCGGCGCCGACCTCGACTCAGTCCTTCCCCTGTGGACGTTCCGGGGTCTCGTAGCTGAAGGGGTCGTGGGGGAGCTGGGACCCCGGCACTTCTCCTTCATGGGGGCCATACACGAGCCCGAGCCGCTGGTCGAGGGGACCGCTCCCGAGGTGGCGGGGAAGCTCGCCGAGGACGGGGTGGACGCCGTGTTGCTCACGCCATCGTGACCCTTGTGCCACCGGTCCGTGGGGCTGGTAAGCAGGGCAATCGAGGGGGAGGGTATCCCGACGGTGACGCTCGCGATGGAGCGGGGGGTGGCGGCGCCCCGGGTGGCCTTCGTGCCGTTCCCGTACAACTTCCCGATGGGGGAGCTGGATCTGAGGGAGCGGCATCGGGAGGTCGCGCTCGCGGCGCTCGCGCTGCTCCACGAGCTGGACGAGCCCGGCGAGGTCGAGCTACCGTTCCGCTGGCGGCGGTGAAAGCGTTGGCTCTCGTGGTGGGTAGTGGCGGTATAATCAGCGCACATAAAAACCCTTTACGCAAAGGTGACTCGAAGTGGCGTTTTTGTTGATCCTGTTCGTGGCGTTTATTTTCGTGGCGTTTCTGTTTCTGCTCCCGATCCTGTACTCGTTGCAGGCGGTGGGGAGTTTGTTCGTGTATCCGCGGCAGCTAAAGAACATGTTCGGGAACAAGATACTGCGCAGGAATCACGCCCTGGAGCACGCGACCATCATTGTGATGATGGAGAGGGAGCCGGGCCGCAAGTTCAACGGCTTCTCGAACGACGACGGCTTCTTCGTGCAGGGTGTTCGCTCGACGGACGAGGTGGACGGGGCGGCACGCGAAGCCCTGCGTCGTTTGCGCGCCGGGGAGAAGAAGCTCGCCATACACCGCAACTGTGGTACGACCATCGTCGCGGCGAACCTGTTGGCCGCCGTGTTCTTCCTCGTCGCTCTCGGGGTCGGGTTCTACCTGGGTTGGAATTTATATCTCCTGATCCTGGGCGGCATCCTCCTCTCGCTCTTGTTGCGGGTACCGTTGGGCCTCCTTCTGCAGCGCTTCGTGACGACGGACGCGGATCTGTCGAATGCCGAGGTCGGCTGGGTCGAGCCCGCCCGGCCGCAGGACATGAGGGCCGGCATTCTGGGCGTGTTGCTCGCGGCTTCCAGCGTGCAGGTGCGCGTTTTCCACACCGACCCGGACGCCGTCGAGATCCTGCGCGGTGATGGGGCGGTAGTCAAGTAGTAGTGGGCTACGAGAGGCGCGGCCGGGTCCGGGCGCCGGAGCTGATCGGGCGGGGCGGTTGGATCAACACGAAGCACGACCTCTCCCTTAAATCTCTCAAGGGCAAGGTCGTCCTCCTCGACTTCTGGACGTTCTGCTGCATCAACTGCCTCCACGTCCTCGACGAGCTGCGCCCCCTCGAAGAGCGCTTCGGGGATGACCTCGTCGTGATAGGCGTCCACTCGCCCAAGTTCGAGCACGAGCGCGACCACGAGGCCCTCGTGCGCGCCGTCGCTCGCTACGACGTCGGGCACCCCGTCCTCGACGACCCGGACCGCGCCACCTGGGACCAGTACGGCGTGCGTGCCTGGCCGACCCTCGTGCTTGTGGACCCGGCGGGGTACGCCGTCGCCGCCGTCTCCGGCGAAGGAAACGCCGCGGCGCTCGAAAAGACCATCGCTAAAATGATCGAAGAACACCGCGCCGCCGGTACCCTGAACGAAGCGCCCATCGAGACGCTCCCGCCCGCCGTAGGCGGCGGTCCCCTGCGCTTTCCCGGCAAGATCTCGACCGGCCCCGACGGTCTCCTCGCAGTCGCCGACTCCGGACACAACCGGGTCATAATCGCCCATGCGGACGAAGCCGGCGACGGGGCCGAAGTCCTGGCCGTCGCCGGGACGGGAGCGCGGGCCGCAGAGGACGGCGGTTTCTCCGATGCTGCCTTCAACGACCCGCAGGGCCTGCTCTTCCTCGACGCGCGGACGCTACTCGTCGCGGACACGGGGAACCATCTGATCCGCCGGCTAGATGTGGTGAACGAGACGGTCGAAACGAGCGCAGGCACGGGTGCTCAGGCGCGATTGGGCGCGACCGGTGGACCCGCTAGAGGGACGGCACTCAACTCGCCATGGGACCTCGAGTTGTGGGACGGTGTGGTGGCGATCGCCATGGCCGGCCCGCATCAGCTCTGGGCCCTGGACCTCGAGAAGGAGGACGTCGGCGTGCTCGCCGGCAGCGGCATGGAGAACCTGGTCGACGGCCCCGCGCAGGTGGCGGCGATGGCCCAACCGAGCGGCCTCTCCTCCGGCGACGGCAGGCTTTGGATCGTCGACTCGGAGACCTCTTCCCTGCGCTATCTGGACCGCTCGGGGCGCCTCTCTACGACCGTTGGTACCGGCCTCTTCGACTTCGGCTACAGGGACGGCCCTGCCGACGACGCCCTTCTCCAGCACCCGCTGGGCGTCGTCGCGACGCCCGAAGGTCCCGTGGTCTGCGATACCTACAACTCGGCCCTCCGGCGCTACGACCCGCGGAGTGATCAGCTCGTCACCCTCGTCCGCGAGGACTTGAGCGAACCCTCCGGCGCGGCGGTTCTCGGTGGGGAGCTACTCGTCGCCGATACGAACAATCACCGTATAGTGCGCGTAGGGCTGGATGGAGAGGTTCGACCGTTCGAGATCCGGGGTCTGTCGTCTCCGACGTCGGTCCCATTCCAAGGCCCTGTCGTCGTCGAGATCGGACCGGTAGAGCTGGCGGGCGAGGTAGAGTTGAGCGCCACGCTCCCCGTCCCCGAAGGCCAGAAGCTCGACTCCTCGCTCGGCCCGCCGGTCCAGCTCTCCGTCTCTTCGGACGAGTTGCTTCCTAACGGCGGCCTGCTCCTTACCGGCGACGAGCTCCCCGCCCGCGCGGCTTGCTCTGGGCGGCGCCGAGGGCAGCCTGGACGTCCTGCTGCGTGTCGGGACGTGCGAAGAGGGGCCGGGGGCGGTTTGCAATCTTACCGAGTGCCGCTGGCGCGTGACGGCGCGGCGCGACGAAGAGGGCTCTCCCCGGCTGAATTTGGGTCTCGGCGGTTAGACCTCCCGCAGGTTGCCGCCCGAGCGGGCGGACTCCAATATGGCCTCTATGGCGCGGGCGTTGCCCAGGATCTCGCGCGGGCCGACGGCGGGGTCTCTTCCTTCCCGGATCGCCGCTGCGAACTCTTCGAGCTCCAGGCGATACGGATCGCTCTGCCCGAAGTGCTCAATGCTCGCCTCGTCGCCACGCTCGATCTCCATCGTCCCACCCGCTTTGTCCGGCCGGAACGGGGCGGTCAGGGTGATGCGTCCGTCGGTGCCCGCGATCTCCAGCCGCTCCCGCCGGGCGGAGGAGATGCTGCAAGAGACGAACGCGAGCCCCTCGTCGAACTCCAGGACGCCGGTGAGGTCCCTGTCGGCTCCGTCTTCATCGAATCGCCCGAAAGCCGTTGCCCGGCGTGGCTCGACGCCGAAAGCGAGCCGCAGCCCGCTCACGCAGTAGCAGCCCACGTCACCCAGAGAACCGCCGCCCAGGGCGCCCACACCCCGCACGTCCTCCGGGTCGTCGAGGCGGTGCCCGAACTCCGCGACCACCTGGCGCACCTCGCCCACGGCACCCTCCCGGAGTAGCTGCGCGAGGCGTATCGTCTGAGGGTGAAGCCGGTACATAAAGCCCTCCATCAGCGCGAGACCCGCGCTTCTCGCGGCCTCGATGGCCCTCTCGGCTCCTTCGGCGTCCAGGGAGAACGGCTTCTCGCACAGGACGTGCTTGCCCGCTTCGAGGGCCTTTAGCGTCCACTCCACGTGCATCGAGTTCGGCAGGGGTACGTAGACGGCGTCCACCTCCGCGCTCTCGATAAGAGAAGCATAGTCCTCGAAGAGTTCGGCTTCGGGCGCGGCTTCGCGGACCGTGCGGGCTTTCTCGCCGCCCCGGGTGGCGACGGCCGCGACCTCGACCGCATCGGTTCGGGAGGCGGCCGGGATAATGCCGCCGAGCGAGATCCTCGCCGCTCCCAGGATTCCCAAACGCAGTGCTCCGTCTGTCATGCCGATCCTCCTTCGTACATCATCCCACAGGCGTGATTTGTGCGACTCTGGCCTCTTCGCGGGACGCGTAAGCCCACAGCACACCTCCCAGCAGCACCCAGCACAGTCCCAGGAGTATAGGCAGCAGCCGAAGGATCGTCCCCCACGGTCCCAACGCCAAGCCGAAGTAGAGCACCGATGCGGAGAACAGAGAGGCGGTCAAGATCAGGGAGCCCAGTAAGAGGGGCAGGACGCCCCATCGCCCCAGGATTCGAGTCCTGAACGCGGCTACGCCGAGGAGCAGGACACCGCAACCCAACAGGAGACCCCTGACCAGGGGTACGGCTTCTTGGACAGAGATGAGCCACCGTGTAGTGTCCTCTGGGTCCGCGAAAAGTAAGGACGTAATGAGGAACACGATGTGAGAGACAGAGGCGAGGATCGACAGAAAGGCCAGGATCAGGCCCGATAGCCCGAGCCTGGAGCGCCTCCCCAGCAAGGCGTACAGGCCCACGAGCCCTGCTGTGAAGAACAACACCGAGACGATCTCCGCGAGGTTTGCAAGCAGGGCAAGGAGCGGAGCTTCAAGGAGAGGCGTTGTTCCCGAAAGGAGTATCAAGCTAAGGTTGCTTATAACAACAGAGAGCATGCCACCGATCACGGCGGCGAGCCCGCCCAAGCGAGCCAGGTTAGGCCTGGACATGACAGTTCTCCTTTCCCGCTGTGCAAGAGTGTATTACGCGCTTGCTTTGTTACCGGGCGGTCCTACCCGGCATACCCTGGTTCATGCTTTAGGGCGTTTCTTCGCTCCAGCACGGTGAGCGAGGGCTTCGATCTCCCGCATCACCCGGTCCAGCTCGTCGACGACCGGGTTCGAGCCGGCCCCGGCGTAGGCTTCGACGAGGGCGCGGTAGTACCACAGCGTCCCTTCCTTGCCGCCGGTGAACCGGCCCCACAGCTCGTCGCCCACGGCGCGCAGGTTCGTGAGGATGGACCGGGCATTGTGCAGTTTGTCCGCCGCCGAGACGAGCCGCACGGAGGGCGAAGCCTTCGCTACCTGAGCGATATAAGCCTCCTTGCGCGGCCGCCACTCGGGTTTCGGGTCCTCGTAGGTATCCGTGCAGCCGTCCACGATCTCCGCCACCTCCTCCCCGAAACGCGCCCGTATCTCTTCCAGGCGCTTCTTGCCGCCCCGGTCCTCGGGGGCGTCGTGCAAGAGGGCGGCGACCACCTCATCCTCCGTGCCGTCGTTCTCCCCAACGATGGCCGCTACGGCGAGGAGGTGGGTGACGTAGGGAACCTCGGTGCCTTTACGCGTCTGGTCGCGGTGCAGCCGTGCCGCGTACAAGAGCGCCTCCTCGAACCTCTCTCCGTAGGGCAAGTACGCTTCCTATCCGTCCTCTACGATCTCGTGCCGCAAAGTCCGAGTCTCGCGGCAGTCAAGCCGTTCAGTAGTTATTCTTAGTCACGCTGATTACGGGCACTGTCTTACGACAATTCTCTACCAAGAGTCAAGAGCCGTCCCCGATCTTGCGGTCCAGCTGTTTGAGGAAGGACTTATGGCTCTTGTGCTTCTCTCTGTAGGATCGTACCTTCTCTAGCTCGTCGGCCCAGGAGCCCTTCGAGCCTGCGATTCCTTTCTCTCCTCAGCTCCTATGTTGCCCAGCGCTTTCGCCGATCACGGCGTAGAGCGGGTCCGAGAACAGGCGGCGCGGGCTCCGGTCGAAGCCGCGGACGTTCCGGAAGTTTCCGGCCTCTTCGAGGTAGCCTTCGACGAGGCGCAGGTGTCCTTGATCGTCCAGCTGGCGCCAAATGGCGACCGCCTTCGTCGGGAAGCAGCGGTTCCTCTGCTTCCCCATCCGACAAACGCCCCAGGGTGGCGTTTCAGATAATAATCGGCGATGGTAGCGCCGCGAGGGAGATCGAGCTGGCGCTGGTCTAGCCACTACGCGCTCGTGCCCTGCTCACGGAAGCGCGTCCCAGCCCCTAGGGGCCGCCGAAGTCGTGCACCACCAGGTGTGCCCGGCGGATACCGAGTTCCACCATCACGCCGTCCAGGTGCCTCCCGTAGCCCTCGACGGTGTAGTCGAAGTCTTCGGGCTTGTCGGCGCGCCCGAAGCCGGGCATGTCCGGAGCCACCACCCGCCCGAACTCGCCAGCCCGCGACGGGAGGCGCTCCCAGTCTCGGGAGCGGCACAGTGACCAACGCCCCCTCGACCAGTGCCGCGTCCATCGTCTTGAGTATCTCCGCCAGCGACGCCCGGGCGTGCGTGGCGCATGGCGAGGTTGATCACGGCCACGGGCTTCTCGTAGAGCTCGCCGCTGCCGACCACCCAGTCCAGCGCGTTCTTCAAAACGCCCGGCACCACGTGGGCGTATTCCGAGCTTGAGATCAGCGCCCCGTCGGACGCCGCGAGCCGGGATCGGAGGTCCGCCACCGCTGGCGAAGCGGCCCACCTTCCGTAGGGGTCGTCGAGGTCCGGGTTGACGTGCGGGAGGTCGGCGAGCCCCTCGTAGAGGGCGACCTCTACGCCCCCGGGGCCAGGCGAGCCGCTGCCCGGGGGAGGGTGGTGTTCGAGGAGGCAGCTCTGAGGTTCCCCGAGACGGCGAGGAGCCGCACCCCCTGAGGCCCACCGGTCATGCGCCGCCTCAGCAGGCGGCGCGAAGGTCATCGCCCACCGCCGTTCGACCGGTGGGTGGCAGGACGATCCCTGCGCCCGAGCGGAAGCCCGTCCCTCACCACGCCGCACCGGCGCTCTAGTGGGATGGAAGGCCCTTCTACGGGGTCCCGGTTTCAGTACTCCTTGCTCTCCACCACCTCGACGATCTGCGCTCTTGGGTCCCGCATCACCGTGACGCGACTGTACAGGTCGCGCAGCGCGACGTGATAGGCTTGCGCTTCGCTCGGACCGTCGAACTTCAGGTCGATCACGACGTAGTTGGGATCGTCGAGCGGACGCAGGATCCGGTAGCGACGCACGACCGACTTCTCCCGGCCGAGCACATCGGCGTCGAAGGACGCCTTCCAGGCCTCGTAGTCGGGGACCGGGTATTCGATGCGCAGGATGTGCATATATCGGCTCCTCTCCTCCTCGCTGGGCGCGTGCCCCGCGGTCGGGCGGACGAACGCCGCTATCTGCTCGCCCCACGTC
>JAIVIG010000426.1 GCA_020200675.1 Actinomycetota bacterium | reverse complement strand
TGGAGCTACGGAGCGAGTTACGCAAGGCCAAGGAGCGCTTGAGGCACAAGGTGCACGTCATCTGTGGTTGTATCAGGCAGCCGGGCTACGAGGTTTAGATGCCTATGCAGAGATCAATAGTTCCGAAAGGTTAAGTTCTCCTATGGAGAGGATATGCATTCTCATAGGATAGAGAACTGGCACCTACCCCGAAGAACACCGCAGGGCCGCCGCAGTCCTTTGCATCTTGCATGGTACGAACCTTTCGGGCTCTCGCTGCTACAGAGCCAGGGCGCCGCCGGTAGGGTTGGTGCCGGACCGATGCGACCAACGCGGAGCACCGGCCCTCCTCATCGCCCCGTAAGCTCGACTTGCCTGCGCCTCGTAGAAGGACACCCGAAGGTTATCGTCCGGCTGCTGGTCTCGAACACATCCGGGAGGCAGGATGCGCTAGATCCCCAGACTTCCCGGGCGGCCCCCCGAGGATCGTTCCTATGAAAACTCATAAGGGCGCTAAAGGACACCCATAGGCTCGCCATCCAGACTTCCGAGGACGGCAAAACGCGTGCAGGCGACAGGAGGATAGATATGTTAGGAGAACTGGCCCGGAAAGGCACCAAACGCTCCGGCGGGGCACGCTCGCTGGTATCGAACCCGCCGTGGCACGGGCTCGCCCTGGCGGCGGTCCTGATCCTGTCCGCCTTCCTCAATGTGTACGGGCTTACGGGCGAGGGGTACTCGAACAACTACTACTCCGCCGCCGTCAAGAACATGCTCACCAGCTGGAGCAACTTCTTCTTCGTCTCCTTCGACGCCGGCTTCGTCTCGGTGGACAAGCCACCCCTGGGGCTCTGGGTCCAGGCCGCAAACGCCTGGCTGTTCGGCTTTTCCGGCTGGAGCCTGCTATTACCCCAGGCCGTCGCGGGCGTCCTCTCGGTAGCCCTGATCTACCACCTGGTACGCCGCACTTTCGGGCCCATAGCCGGGCTCTTGTCCGCGCTTGCTCTGGCGTTCACCCCGATCGACCCCGCCCGACCAACGCCCCTACGTGGGCGGCAGCGAAGGCGACTCGGCGCTCAACCTGGCCTTCGGCTACAACGGCATGGAACGTCTGCTCGGGCGGAGCGACGGGCCGGGAGGCCCTCCACCGGGAGGGGCCGGCAAAGCGGGCAACGAAAAGGCCGCCGAAAAGTCGCCCGACGCCAAGGGGAAAGACGGAGGAGGCGCTCCGAAAGGCGGGCCGGGCGGCGGACCGGGAGGAGGCGGACCGGGCGGCGTAGGCGAGAACGGCGAGCCGGGGCCTTTGAGGATGCTAAACCAGCAGAACGCCGGGCAGATAGGGTGGCTCTTGCCGCTGGCCGTGGTCGGCCTGGTGGCGGCGGACTGGCAGCGACGCCCCCGTTTGCCGCTCGACCGTCGGCACGCGGCCCTCGTGATGTGGGGGACGTGGCTCTTCACGGCGGCCGCCTACTTCAGCGTCTCCGGCTACGGGCACCGTCACTACCTGGTGATGCTCGCCCCGGCCGTGGCGGCTTTGGTGGGCATCGGCGCGGTGGCGTTGTGGAAGGATTACCGGAGCCCCGGTTGGCGCGGGTGGCTCTTGCCCCTGACGCTGGTAGGCATGGCGGCCGTGCAGGCTTACGTCCTCTTCGACTACGCCGTCTGGCGCGCCTGGCTGATACCCGCGATAGCGGGGATATGTCTGGTCGCGGCCGGGATTCTCGTCCTCGTTCGCCTGAGGCCCCCCATGAGGATCGGCACTTATGCCGTCGGCGCGGCGACCGCGGGGATACTGGCTCTCCTCGTCGCTCCGGCGGCCTGGGCCACCTACGACACCCTGTCGTCCCAAGGCGGCGGGGGATTGCCGGCCGCCGGCCCCCGGCCTATCGAAGCGGAGGGAGCGCCGGGTGGTCCCGGAGGGCCTCCGGGTGGCCCCGGCGGTGGGCCCCCGCCCGGCGGTCCCGGGGGTCCTGGTGGTAGAGAGGCGGACCCGGTGTTGTTGGAGTACTTGCAGGCCAACAAAGGCGACGCCACGTATCTGGTCGCCGGCCCCAGCTCTATGCCCCTGGCCCCGATCATCCTGGGCACCGACGAGCCGGTGATTAACCTGGGCGGGTTCATGGGCCGCGATCCGGTCTTCGCTACCGAAGAGCTCTCCGGCCTAGTAGACGAGGGCGCAGTGCGCTTCTTCCTGGTGCAAGACAGGGAGCGTATGGAGGAGATGAGGGCCGAGAGGGAGGCCGAACAGGAGGCCTCCGGCGGCAGCGCCCCCCATGGTCCTCCCCCGGGCGGTCCTCCGGGCGCGGACAACGAGGCGGTGACCTGGGTGCAGGACAACTGTGAGAAGGTCCCGGAAGAGCTGTGGAAGTCGCCGGAGGAGGACGAGGAGCAGGGTGGCGGCGGCCCTGGAGGCCCGGGAAGAGCCCAAGCGCTCTACGACTGCGGCGGCACGGGAGGGCAATAACAGATGGCGGGCAAGAGAGCTCAAGGGACGATCGAGTTGAGCAAACCTCCCGATAAGACGCCCGCGGACAACGCGGCGGGCGCGCCCCCGCTCGGACGGCGCATCTTCAGCGTGCGCAACGTCGCCTCGTTCCTCCTGGCGGCGGCCGTCCTGTACCTGATGTACCGGGAGTTCTTGGGGGTCGACTGGGGCGAGACGTGGGAGAGCTTGCGGGGGGCGAACGCGTGGTTTTTTGCGCTAGCTTTCGCGATCTTCTACTGCTCGTTCCCCTTGCGCGCCCTGCGTTGGAAGGCGCTGCTCGCCAACGTCGGCTACAGTCGGGAGCCCGGGCAGTCCATGCCCTCGACAATCGGGCTGACCAGGATCATGTACACAGCCTGGTTCGCCAACTGCGTAACCATCGCCCGGCTCGGGGACGCCTACCGCGGCTACCTCCTGAAGAAGGAAGCGGGCGTCTCCTTCGCGGTCACGCTCGGCACCGTCTTGGCCGAGCGGCTCCTGGATCTCCTGGTGCTGGCGACGATGGTGGGCGCGGGCGTTCTGGTAGTCTTCGGCGGCTCGTTGCCGGCCGAGGCCGTCCAGGCGCTCGCGGCCGGCTTGATCCTCTCGGTCGTAGGGATCTTGGGGCTCCTCTCCATGCGGCGCTTCAGGTGGGCGTTCGAGCGGATACTGCCCAAACGCCTCCACACCCACTACTCCCGCCTCGAGCACGGCGTCATCGGTTCGTTCCGCGGCAGGCTCCCGCTGCTCGTCGCCCTCTCCGCGGCCGGCTGGGTCCTCGAAGGGGCGGCGCTCTACGCGACGGCTGCTGCAGTGGGCGCGCCGGTATCGGTAGCGGGCGCCCTGGTGGTAGCGCTCGCCGCCTCGCTGTTGTCGACGGTGCCGATAACACCGGCGGGTCTCGGCTTCACGGAGGCAGGCATGGTAGTCATGCTCGGTTGGCTGGGGCTGGACGTCGCGACCGCGACCGCCGCCACCCTCCTGTTCCGCATCATCAACTACTGGAGCATCGTCGCCTTCGGCTTCGTCCTCTACGTCTTCGGCCGCGAGAGGAAGCGCTCCACCGGAGAAAGTTCGGGAGTATCCAGCAAACCTAAGAAAATCCATAAGCTCTTCACGGGCCGATCATAGCCAGCGGGATCACACTAGAGAGCGAGATGAAGAACTCGACGAAGAAAGGGAGGGGTTCCATGATCAACAAAACGATGCCGCGACGGGACGACACGCTGCCGCACCGGCAGGTCTCGGTCGAGGTGGTCGTCCCCGTCTACAACGAGCAGGACGCCTTGCCAGAGAGCATCCCCGCCCTATGTACCTACCTGGAGACCTACTTCCCCTACCGCTGGTCGGTCGTCATCGCTGACAACGCCTCGACCGACGCCACCCTCGCCGTCGCCGAGGGGCTCGCCGCCGCCAACCCTCGCGTCTCCGTCTTGCATCTGGAAGAGAAGGGGCGCGGGCGGGCACTCAAGGCGGCCTGGCTCGCCTCAGAGGCGGACGTCGTCGCCTACATGGACGTGGACCTCTCGACCAACCTGTGGTCCTTTTTGCCGCTGGTCGCGCCGCTCGCGACCGGCCACAGCGACGTGGCTATCGGCTCGCGGCTGCTGAAGGGGGCGATGGTGACGCGCCAGTGGAAGCGCGAGTTGATCTCGCGCTGCTACAACCTCCTTATATGGATCGAGGACCTCGACAGCCGGGTCGACGTAGCCTCCACCGCCCTGGAGGACATAAAGAGGCTCCTGCGGGTCCGGGCGCAGCGCCTGCGCCGCCAGCTTTCTGGACGGCGGCCCCACGACGCCGTGAATACCGCCCACCACGCCCGTTCCTGGCGGCTCATAGCAGAGGCGACCGTCGAGGCTCGCAAGATGGGCGGGCGAGGGAGAACGGCGCGTGATTGAGGTCCTGGTCGAGGTGGGCGACGCTCGTTTAAGGGCGGCGGTTAGGGCCGAGAGCATCCGGCGAGCCGTGGACGTCGCGGGGTCTTACTACCCCGACACCGACGTTCGAGTCGTGTACCCGATAGACCCCGAGGCGTTCTTCGTTCGGGACTCTGCCGCACCGGCAGCAGGGTTGGTCGGGTTCGAGATGCCGGAGAAACTAGCAGGGTAGGCCGGTAGCAGCCGGCCTGGACGGTATTCGTACACATGACGGAGGTAGGGGTATGAAAGCGATGGTTCTGGCGGCCGGCAAGGGCACCAGGCTCTTCCCGCTTACGGGCGTGCTCCCGAAACCGATGGCCCCGGTCGCGGGCAAGCCGGTGTTGCAACACATCTTCGATCTCCTGGCGAGAGCCGGCGTCGAGGAGGTCCACGTCAACGTACACTACCTGGCCGACGCCATCCTCGGGCTCTACGGGGAGGAGACGCGGGTGGACGGCGCGAAGATCCACTTTACCCGCGAAGAGCGGCTGACCGGGACGGCCGGAGGGGTCAAGCGGCTCGCCACGGCGGGCGCCTTCGACGAGACGTTCGTGGTGATCATGGGCGACGCCCTGGCCGACGTGGACGTACCCGAACTGGTCGCCTTCCACAAGGAGAAGGGAGCCATCGCCACGCTGGCGCTAAAGCGCGTCGGAGACACCTCCGAGTACGGGGTGGCCGAGCTGGACGCCGAAAAGAATATCTTGAGGTTCCAGGAGAAGCCCGAGCCCCGAGAAGCCGCGGGCGACCTGGCCAACACCGGCATCTACGTCCCGGAACCGGAAGTCCTCGACTACATACCGGAGGACACCTTCTTCGACTTCGCGAAGGATGTCTTCCCGCGACTCCTGGAATCCGGGGAGAAGATCTTGGGATACGACGAAGGGGACTTCTACTGGTCGGACATCGGCACGCTCGAGTCCTACCGGACGGCCCAGCGCGACGCGCTCTCGGGTCGAGTGAGGGTCGAGGTACCCGGCGAGTGGTGTGGCGGGGGGTTGTGGATCTCGGAAGAAGCCCGAGTTCACCCATCCGCTTACAGGCTTATGGAG
>JAIVIG010000170.1 GCA_020200675.1 Actinomycetota bacterium | reverse complement strand
CGTTCCAGCCCGACGCCGACGCGCTCGACGAGCGCTACGCATTCGTCGGACCGTCGATCTCGCCGCGCAGTGACGCGTCTGGGTTCCCCCTGGATCTGCTCGCAGACAATCCGACGCTGTATGTATCGCTGGGTACCGTCTTCAACGCGAACCCCGAGTTCTTCGACGCCTGCTTCGACGCCTTCGCCGATAGCGACTTGCATGTGGTGCTGTCCATCGGGACAAGGATCGACCCGTCCACACTCGTCCGAATACCCGACAACTTTCTCGTCCGCCCGCACGTGCCGCAGCTAGAGGTCCTCGAACACACCGACGTTTTCGTCACCCACGGCGGGATGAACTCGGTCATGGAGGCAATCTACTACGACGTGCCGATGGTCGTCGTGCCGCAACAACCCGAGCAGGCTATGACCGCCGCCCGCGTGGTCGAGCTCGGGCTCGGCGTCGCCCTCGAGTCCGGGACGGTCACCGCCGGCGCGCTGCGCGACGCCGTTACCACCGTCAGCGGCGACGCCGGCTACCGAAGCCGCATCGCCCACATGCAACAAGCCGCGCGCGACGCAGGCGGCTACCTACGCGCCGCCGACGTTATCCAGCAGTTCGGCCACCAGAAAAGTCGAGAAGAAAGGGTAAAAACCCAAGAACCAAAACCATAACACAGACGGTACAGTCGGCCGGCTTCGTCTGGCCCTTCCCGCTCACCTTCGCCAACAGCGCCTTCGTGCAGACCGACGGCATGCCCGGACCCCTGCGTGCCTTCCGATAACCAGCCTATCTCTCAGGTCGTCGACGCGGTGCGGGGCTTCCTCCTCGAGATGCCGAGAGTGCGGATCTTCTAGGAAACTCGCCCCTGGCTCTGTTTCGCTGCCAACATGACAAAGCGCGTGACTCCTTCGAAGCGAGGTTAGGAACCGTACACCGAAGAGCCAGTGCCAGAGACTCCGAGGAGGGGACGGATCTATGTTCGTTCGACAGGGTGATCGGCGATGACGCTCCGCCAGATCGGCCAGCTCATCCTCTTGTCCGCTCTCTGGGGCGCTGTGTTCATGCTCATCAAGTACGCGCTGGCGGATTTCTCGCCGGTCGAGGTCGCCTTTTTGCAGGCCGCGATTGGGGCGGTGGGGGTCCTGGCGATCGTGCTCGCCGAAGGGGGGAGGGCTCGGCAAGCGCTCGGGGACATCGCGCGCCGGCCCCTGACGGCGCTCCTGCTCGGGGCGCTGGCGATCGCCGCGCCGTTCCTGCTCATCGCGTTCGGCGAGCTCAGCGTGCCCTCGGGCCTCGCGGGCGTGCTGGTCTCCTCTTCGCCCCGGCGCTGGACCGCAGCGCGACGGTGAACCGCCGCCAGGTCATCGGGCTCGTCGTCGGGCTGCTCGGCGTCGCGCTGGTCGTGGGCGTCCAGTCGGTCAGCTCGCTTGGCCAGTTCCTCGGCGCCCTGGCGATCCTGGGCGCCGCGGCCTGCGGGGCGCTCTCCAGTTTCATCGTCAAGCTGCAGTACAGGGACAAGGGCGTGCCGCCGAGCACTACGAGCCTCTTCTCGCTCGCCGTCGGGACCGCGCTGACGCTCCCGGTGGCGCTCGTCACCGCGGATCGCGAGGTGCCCGGAGCGCGGGCGGTGATAGCGGTGATCGTGCTCGGCCTGGTCTGCACGGCGCTGACCTTCATGCTCTACTACTCGCTCATCGCCCAGGTCGGGGAGGAACGGGCGGCGCTCGGGAACTACCTGACGCCCATCTTCGCGCTCGTGTACGGGGTGGTCTTGCTGGGAGAGCGGATCACGCTCCCGGCCATAGTCGGGCTCGCCCTGATCATCGGGGGAGCGGAGATCACGCTGCGAGGAGACAGAGCCAAACGCGCCGGAGGCAAAGCCAAAGCCCACGAATACCGGGCGCACCCTCCTTCCCACTAGGAGTCATGCTCTCGCGACCTGCTGTAGCCTGAAAGAGCCGAATACGAGTGAGATAAGAAGTAGAGATGGGCGCGGTGGTACAAGAAACGGCGAGACGAAGGATCTTCAAGTACGCTGTCAACTCTTGCTGTTTACCTTAGCATCGGATACGTTCTCACCAGCACGCCAATGCAGAATAGAAGGCAGCCCCTTTACGTGGAAAGGTGGAGAAGTGACACAACCAGTTACAGACGAGCAGCGGGAACGCCAAGAATCCCAACAAGAATCCCGGGAATCGGCCCACGAAGAGAAATTTAGAAGAGTTTTCAGCTGGGTTGTCCTTATTGCGGGAACCGTGTGGGGCGTCTTTGCTGCGGGTCACATTGCATACTATTCGTTACAGCCGGGTAGCTTATATGCTCGAATGCTGGAGGAACATTTTGTCGCCTTGATTGGTGTCCCCATGTCAGCTTTGGTTGCTATGTGTGTCGTCATACTGTTGCGGTTCAGTGCGGGACCTATGAAGTTCAAGGGGCTCGACTTTGAGTTCGAAGGAGCCGCTGGGCAAGTGGTATTTTGGATTTTCTGCTTTTTGGCTATCATTGCCGCTCTTAGGCTGCTTTGGGTGCTGGAGCCCTAGCTAGTTTCTGGTGCGAAATAGGTAGAGAGAGGTTGGATAGAGCCTCTCTCCTGCTTCGAGTCTCTCGCTCACCGGTTTTGCCCCTCACCGGGTAGCCATCTTTCCAGCGATGGTGCCCAGATTGTAGCAAATCACTCCCCACCCTACCCATCTATCGAAGCCTTCCTCGCCCTTCTCCCGGCATCGGCCCAGCAACCCCCGGCGCTTAGACACGCTGATGCGTCCCTCGATCCCCGCCCTAAAGCGCATCCCTCGCCTAAACCACCCCTGCCTCTCATGCTCTTGCCGCTGTTCGCTCTTCTTGCCGGGCTTGGGCAGACACACCCACTCGATGCCCCGCTTTTGGCACGCCCGCTCGTTGTCGGGCGAGTACACCCCCCGGTCCGCCGCCACGAGCCGCGGTGGCTTGCCGAATCTCTCCTCGTGATGCTCGAGGGTGGGCAGCAGTTGGCCTTGGTCGGCCGGGTTGCCTTCCAGCACTCGGTAGCCGCTTATGATGCCACCCTCGGTCTCCTCCAGCCACACCTTGTGCCCGTACTCGGTCTCCTTGCCCGCCTTGCCCCGGCGGATGATGCTCGTGTGCGGCTCGAAGAGGCTCACCAGCTTCTCGGCCGCTGGAACGCTCTCGCCGTCTAGCACCCGCCGCTCGGTCTGGCCCACCACCCGCTCGACCAGGCCTTCAAAGCGTTCGAGCTCATCGGCCAGCCCGCGCCGCGCCTCCGGCGGGAGCATCTGGCGCACCTTCCCGGCCTGCTTCAAGCTGGCCTTGGCGATCCCCATCAGCCGCTCGTAGGCGCCCTTTAGGGCTTCCTTGGCCTCCTCCCCGCGACGGCGCGCCGTCTCGTCTATCCGCCTGGCGAGCCGCTTGGCGCTTCTGGTGCGGTTACGGAACAACTCGCCGGTCCCCTCCAAGACCCCCTTGGCCTTGCCGACGAGACGACTCAGTACCCTGACCCCATCGCTGAGCAAAACGCTGTCGCGCGGGTGGGGGATGTTCGTTTCCACCACCGTGCCGTCCGTTCGTAGCTTCCTACCCCGCGTCACCTTGCGCTGACAAGCCAAGGCGACCACCCGCTCGTTTAGGCGCTCGAGCGTCTGAGGGCCGATCAGATTCGCCCATCGGATGAGCGTCGTGTCGTCTGGGGCGGGCTCTAGGTACAGCCGGCAGAACTGCCTCAAGACCAGCGAGTCAGACACGTTGCGCTCGGTAGCTTCGAAGCTCCAGTCGTAGAGACGCCTCACCACCAGCATCCTCAAGATCACCTCCACCGGCGTGGAGCGACGCCCGAGCCTCTCGGAGTTCGGACGGCGCTTGGACAAGTCGACCTTGAGCCGAACGAAGAGCCCGTCGTCCTCCAGCAACCGGTCGAGCGCGGCCAGCTCGGGTTCCATCTCCAAGCGCAGCTTCGTGGGTACCAGCTCGAAGAGGTTCACGGGATCGTACCGGTCGACTATCATGTGTCGCAGCCTCCGTTGGGTTTCGGGTTGTGCTCGCAACACGAATCTTAACCCGCGGAGGCTTTTTCGCACCAGAACTAGCTAACCCGATGTGCAGGTTTATTGAACGAGCAACTTCGAGAGCTGAAGGGGTTGGTTGCCCATCCGATGGTTGAGCAGGAAGGCCACGGTGTGAGAGAGTACCTTGCGTACCAGCCGGCT
>JAIVIG010000169.1 GCA_020200675.1 Actinomycetota bacterium | reverse complement strand
CCTTGACCCAGATCATCCGAGTATGTGCTTCGTTTATAGCTTTGACCGACATAGGTATTTTCCTTTCTTGTGACCGCTCTGCTCCTACGTTAGCTCCCTTTTCGGGAGTTGCATATTCCAGAAATCTGTAATTCTCGCGTTTGAGCGGATCGCAAAAGCGCGGGCTCGGGAGCTGGTCTCCCATCCTCCGTCACGACTGTGCCCCGGTCTGCACCGGCATGCGGGTAACGCCAAGTTGCTGCATCATTCCCAACTGGTCCACTTCTACCCTATCCTCCACCATCTTGCCTTCAGCGAGGCGGATCATGTCAATGCCCGTCATTGTCACCTCTGTGCCGCTTGGGGCGATGCTCCGAAATTCGCCCTTATGGGTGCCGCGCATGGTGAACCGAGCCGAGACCTTGTCCCCTTCGGCGATCATGTCCTCGACGAAGAAACGTCGGTCGGGGAAAGTGGCACGGCGCGCCACGAGAAATTCCTTGTAGCGCTCGAGGTCCATCGGATCGGGGCTGCCAGCGAAGTAGAAGCGGAAGCCGGGGGAGAGGATCTCATCCGCGACGGCGAGGTTGTGTGTGCTCAACAGTTCCTCGAAGAACCGTCGGACAACGGCCTTGTTCTCCTCTATCGACATGGCAAAGTCTCCTTTCTGATCGCGACCAGGCGATCTCCTACACGTGGTGACTTTCTCCTGAGCCCGGATCCTTGTCGGTCGGCCGGGAAGCCGAAAGCAGGGGGGTACTGGAGATGGATAGGCTACGGGGCTAGGGGTTCAGGCTGCTCGGAATGCGGAACAGCACCTAGCTGCTGCATCAGGCTCATCATGTCCAACTGGCCCCGGAACTCTACGATCTTCCCGCCGACGATCCGGTAGAAGACGCTGCCCGGCACCTCAACACGCTTGCCGGTGGGAGGGATGCCCTGCAGCTCGCCTCGGTGCGTGCCCCGACCGGTCCACCGCTCGGCTACCCTGTCCCCTTCCGCGATCAGCTCCTCGAAGGTGGAATGCCAGTCGGGGAATGATTCCCGCCACGTACCGGCGAAACTCTTTAGCCCATCAAGATCGACTACCTCTCCCGTGGGCATGTGGATTGCGGCGTCGATCACCATTAGCTCGTCCGCAGCAGTCGTGTTCCCCTCGTTCCAGAACTCCTCCACGAAACGGCGCACCAGCGCCTTGTTCTCTTCCGCCGACATGTCGAGACCTCCTTCGCGTTCGCCTGAATCTCGTTATCTGGACGTTACTGCATGCGATGCGCGAAAGTAATCCCACAAATGTGGGATTTTTGGAACTCCGGTAACTTGTATAATGCCCACACCATGAACGGAGGCAGCTCAGCGGAACGCGTTAGGCAAGAGATCGTCCGCCTCTCTCATGCCGGGCTGGACTCTAGGACGTTCAGGGTCGAGACCGTAAGGCGTCTGCGGAAACTAATTCCGATAGACGTTTCATTCTTCGCTACTGCCGACCCGGCGACGCTGCTGTTCACAGGAGCCGTAGTCGACGACGTCCTAGCGCGGGCTACCCCCCAATTCGTCGAGAACGAGTTCCTGAAGGACGATTCGGTAAAGTTCGCCCGCTTGGCGAGGGGCAGCTCGCCGGTCGACAGCTTGGGCGTGGCGACCAAGGGTGAGCTAGCCCGTAGCCCGCGCTACCGAGAAATCCTCGCCCCGATGGACCTGGGGGATGAGTTGAGAGCGGCCCTCGTCGTGGGCTCCAAGTGCTGGGGCTTCATGTGCCTACACCGCGAGCGGCCTAGCCCTAACTTCACGCCCGCCGAGGCAGCGTTCCTGGCGAAGCTTACCCCGCACCTGGCCGAGGGTCTGCGCACCGCCCTGCTGATCGGCGATGCGCAAGAGCTCTCCCCGCCGCCGGACGGGCCAGGGTTGCTGTTGCTGGGAGATGATCTCTCGCTGGCCGCGATCACGCCCGCGGCCGAGGGGTGGCTCGCGGAGGTGGCAAAGAGCGATTGGCCCAGCTCGAGCGAGCTGCCGGAGGCGGTCTACGCCGTCGCCGCTCGCTTGCTGGCGCTTGAGCTTGGCGGTAGTCATGCATCACCCGACCTGATGCCGAGGACGCGCCTCCGAACCGCCTCCGGACGGTGGTTGGTGCTGCACGCCTCAAGGTTACGCGCTCAGGACACCGAGGGACGGATAGCCGTCATCTTCGAGGAGGCGCGGCCGTCGGAGATCGCGCCTCTGATCGTCGATGCTTACGGCCTAACGAAGCGCGAGGGCGAGGTAACGAAGCTCGTCCTGCGCGGACTGTCCACGGCTGAAGTTTCCGGGGAGCTACACATCACACCCAACACCGTGCGGGATCACTTCAAGGCCATCTTCGATAAGGTCGGCGTGCGCAGCAGGAGAGAACTAGTCGGTCAGGTCTTCGCCCAGCAGTACCAGCCAAACATAGCCGTTGGACACAGCTTGAATGTTGACGGGTGGTTCGCATAAACGCGACGTGAGAAGGTGTCATCAGACCCCCAGAAGTAACCTGAAAACCTACCTCAGGGTTAAGACTTGACGTAATTCTCGCGTTTGAGTGGATTGCAAAAGCGATGTACGATACAAGTCAGACAAGGTCAGGAGTGCTAACCCCACATGGAAGCGTAGAGCCATGAGTCCAAGCGCTGTTGTTGAGGAGCGGGTCTTCAGCGAGATCAAACGTCTGTGCCTTTCTAGTCTCGACGAAACGACCCTGCTCAGGGAGGTGATCACGTGTCTACGACACGCGGTACCAATCGATACCTATCGGGCTCTAAAGATTGATCCTTTGAGTGGACTGCCCACGGGTTCGTTCACCGAAGAGCCGGACCAGCCGGCTAGAGCGCGTTTCTTCCTTGAGCACATCTACTTCGAGGACGACGTGCTCGAGTTCAACTGGATGGCGCGGAATCGACATCCGGTGGCCCTGCTCTCCGAAGCCACCGAGGGTAACCTGGAGCGCTCCCTGCATTGGCGCGAGTTGCTCGGTCCTGAGGGCTTTGGGCATGAGGCGCGCGGCGTCTTTACGGTAAGCCAGGAGCTTTGGGGCGCCATCTGCGCGATACGGGAGAGAGGCCGCCCCGACTTTAGCCCTCGCGAGGTCGCCCTCCTGCGTCGAATCGCTCCGCACCTGGGCGCCGGCCTCAAAGCAGCAGTGCTTCGCTCTCACAGCGGTGCTCATAAAGATTGATCCTGTGGCTCGTAGCCAGCGTGGTGGAACCAGCCTGCCGCATCTTCGGGCGTGACGGCCGCCAACGCCCGGTCTATCGCCTCCACCAGCGCCTCGC
>JAIVIG010000009.1 GCA_020200675.1 Actinomycetota bacterium | reverse complement strand
GCGTTACCCCCTCGCCGATGCCGCCGATGGCCATCGGAGGGTAGGTATCGATAGTGCTCCCTATGCCCATGCTGTTCGCCAGGGCCGCCACGTTTTCGAGGCCCAGGTCGAGGGCGAGCTGGACGAAGACCGTATTGTCCGACTGCTCGGTGGCGTGCCTCACGGAGATCGGACCGCGCTGTGCATAGTTGTAGTTCTGGACCTGGTAGGGCTCGCCGCCGGTATCTATGCTCAAGTCCTTCGACTCGTAACCGGTCTCGGGCGAGATCCCCTGCCGGATCGCCTCGGCCAGAACGAACGTCTTGAACGAGCTGCCGGGCTGCCGCTTGCCCTGCGTCGCCAGGTTGAACTTCACCTGCTCGAAGTCCGAGCCCCCGACCACCGCCCTGACCGCGCCCGTGGACGGCTCCACGGAGACCAGGGACGCCGAAGGATCATCCGCCGTGGGATCCACGACCTTGCCCACCGCCGCCACCGCATATTCCTGCAGCCTGGGGTCGAGGGTAGTGTAGATCTTCAACCCGCCCTCATATAGGGCCCGGTCGCCATACTGCTCGGCGAGCTCCTTGCGGACCGCGTCCAGAAAGTACTCGTTCTCGCTCTCGGACTCGACCTGCCCGCGACTGAGGTTCAGGTCCTCGGCGACCGCCCCGGCGTGTTCCTCCTGGGTCACGTAGCCGTGCTCCAGCATCCGGTCCAGGACGACGTCGCGCCTCGTGCGCGCACTCTCGGGGTCGGTGAACGGGTCGTAGGTGCCGGGGAGGTTGATGATCCCCGCAAGCAACGCCGACTCCGGAAGATTAAGGTCGGTCGCCTCTTTGTCGTAGTAGGTGCGGGCCGCCGCCTCGATCCCGTAGGCGTTCGCCCCGAAGTACACGGTGTTCAGGTACTGCTCGAGTATCTCGTCCTTCTCGTGCTCCTCCTCGTACTGCCAGGCCAGGGACGCCTCGGTCATCTTGCGCTGGAGGGAGGGAATCTGGCGCTGCTCCTGGGCGATGTAGGTGTTCTTGACGAGCTGCTGGGTGATCGTCGAGCCGCCCTGCCGGACGGACAGGCTCGCGGCATTCTCCCCGGCGGCCCGGCCGATGGCCTCGAAGTCGACGCCCCGGTGCTCGTAGAAGCGATGGTCTTCGATGGCGATCACCGCGTCGCGTAGAGTCGGGTCGATCTCGTCGAGGCCCACGACGAAACGGTTCTGCACCCCGTGCAGCTCGTCGACGATGTTGCCAGTAGAGTCGTAGACGACGGAGGTCTGGGCGAGCTCTGTGGCGGAGTACTGGTCGAGCTCGGGCAGATCCTCCGCGACGTGAGCATAGGTGTAGGCGAAGGTGCCAACGAGCGCGACGACCGAAGCCAGGAAAACCGAGACGAGCCCAACGACGGCGATCCTCACGACGCTCCACGTCCGATCCCGCTTCTGACGCTTTACCTGTCGCCTCTGCCGGCGACGACTCAGCCTGGCGAGCCCTTCGTGGTCCATGAAGCGGCTATTATACAGAAGGGCAAAAGCACTCGACCTTAAAGCTGAATTAGAGAAAGAGCGTACCCTCATGAACCTTTCACGCAAGATGTTCCCCGCCCTCTCCGGCAACTCCTACGTCTACCTCAACTCCGGCGGGAGCGGCCCGCCCTCCCGCGAGACAATAGCGGCCATGCGCGAGTCAGACGACCTGTGCTCGGGCCCCGCCTACCTCGAAGGCACCGATTTCTACGCCCATCAACGCGACCTGTACGCCCGCGCCCGCGAGGCGGCCGGCCGGCTGGTCAACGCAGCCCCTGACGACCTGGCCCTCACCCAGAGCACCACGCACGGCATGAACCTCGGCGCTTTCGCCCTCGACTGGGAGGCCGGCGACGAGGTCGTCTCGAGCCGCTCGGAGCATCCGGGCTGCCTCGTCCCCCTGCACGCTCTGGAGAAGCGCTACGGCGTCCGATTGAGGCTTCTCGAGCCTCCGATCACGGCCGAAAAGGTCGAGGGGGCAATGACCCCGAAGACGCGACTCATCTCCGTCTCGCACGTGGACTGGACCACGGGCGAGGTCCTGCCGCTGGAGGAGATCTCCACCCTGGCCCGCGGCCGGGGCGCCCTGACCCTCGTAGACGGCGCCCAGAGCGTTGGCAACGTACCCGTGGACGTCCCCGCGACCGGCGTCGACATGTACGCCTTTACCGGCCACAAGTGGGTCCTGGGACCGGAGGGTATGGGCGCCTTCTACGTACGTCCCGGCCTGGAGGCCGAAAGCACGAGCCTCGGCTTCGCCTCCCTCTCGGACCCGACGGCTTTCGAGGCCGAGGGCGGCTACGAGGAGTACTTCCACGAGGGCGCGAGACGCTTCGAGGCCTCTACCATGAGCCCCGCCTTGGCGGCAGGCTTCGCCGCGGCGGCCGAGGCCGTCTACGAGCGCGGCCCGGAGGGCTTCGCGGAGATACGGCGCCGCGCCGATCTTCTAATCGGCCTCCTGGAAGAGATGCCCCGCGTCACGCTCCGCTCCCCCCGCCCCGCCGGCTGCGGGCTCGTGAGTTTCGAGATCTCGAGCGTGGCGCCGAAGGAGGCGGCCGAGAAGCTCCTCGCCCAGGAGTTCGTCGTCCGTTTCATCCCGGAGCCGTACCCCTACGTCCGGGCGAGCACGCACCTCTTCAACACCGAGGAAGAATTGGAGGCTCTGGCTGAGGCCGTGAGCAAGCTGTAGCGCGAGCGCCGGTAAAGCCCCTGGTAGAGGTCGCTCCAGTTCGATAGAGGCTATCGGTCTTCGAGTGCGCTTTCGGTCACGGCGTCGGCTTCGATCTCGACGAGCATCTCGGGCGAGATGAGCCGGCTCACCTCGACCATGCTGGTGGCGGGCCGGATCCCCCGAAAAACTCACCGTGGGCTCTGCCCACCTCTTCCCAACCTTCGATGTTTGTCACGTAGATCCTGGTCCGCACCACATCCGAAAGTCCCGCCCCCACCTTTCGCAGCGCCGCCTCGACGTTTCTCAACGCCTGTGTGGTCTGTGCGTAAGCGCCACCGACGCCCACGATGTCGCCGTCCCCGTTCGTCGACGTTGTTCCGGAGACGTAGACGAACGGTCCGGCGCGCACTACCCGCGAGTAGCCCACGGTGGATTCCCAACGAGTCCCGCTACCCACGCTCTCGCGCCTCACCTTCGTCCTCTACTCCGACTTCCCGAAGGTCTGTGGATAGCCGCCATGCTCGTCCATGAATGAGTCGATCATCGCCCGCGCGATGCTGACTCCGGGCGGAAGCTTCGGGAGGCGGTCCAGCGCGTACCAGCCAGCGTCTTCTATCTCCTCTGGTTCCCCGATCTTCAGCTCCCCGTCGGCGTAGTCAACTATAAAACCGATCATGAGCGAGTTCGGGAACGGCCACGGCTGGCTCCCGAAGTACCTGATGTTCCCCACCTCGACGCCGACCTCCTCGCGCACCTCGCGCCGTATGGTCTCCTCGATGGACTCCCCGGGCTCCACGAAGCCCGCCAGGGCGCTGTACATTCCCGGTGGGAAATGTGGCGAGCGCGCCAACAGCAACTCGTCGTCTCGCCGCACGAGCATGATGGCCGCCGGGCTCAGACGCGGATAGAAGACCATCCCGCACCGCGGGCACCGTTTGGCGAGAGGTTCCGAGCCGAACTCCGTCTCCGTCTCCGTCCCGCACCGTCCGCAGAACCGGTGCGTCCGGTTCCACTCTACGATCTGCTTGGCTCTACCGGCTACTGAGAAGAATGCCTCGTCGGAGTCCCACAAGCCCCGCAAGTCCTGGAAAGCCATTCCCTCGGGTGCTTCCGCATCCGGGGCGACCTCCACCGCGTAGCATCGTCGCCCGTCTAGCTCCCCCACCTCCTGCCTGAAGAGGACGCGTAGACCAAGCTCTTCCGGCGACCTTCGCGGCACGCTCGCCGGTTCTCCTTCGAGCAAGAGCAGCTCTTCGCCGCGAAACGCGAACCAGAGGAACCCCTCCATCCTACTTCAGGCGGCTGGCGAGGTACACGGCCGGATGCTGGGCGTGGCGGCGGGTTCCGCCCAGGATCTGCTCGCGACAAGAGGTCCCGGGGGCTATAACGACGCTCTCGTTTGCCTCCCTGACCGCCGGGAAGAGCCTCCTCTCCCCCATCTTCATCGATGCCTCGTAGTGCCCCTTCTCGTACCCGAACTGACCGGCCATCCCGCAGCAACCTGAATCCACGACCGTAACCTCAGTATCGGGGGCGAGCGCGAGGGTCTCCTCGGTTGGCTTCGTGCCGACGAGCGCCTTCTGGTGGCAGTGGCCATGCAACAGTACCGGCGAACCCTCGCGCAAGGGCAGCTCGGCATCCAGCTCCAGTAATGCCTCCTCGAAGAGGCGAGTGGACTCGGCGAGCTTCTCTACGCGCTCGTCGTTCGGGAGGAGCTTCTGGTAGTCGTCGCGCAGGGTGAGGATGCAGCTCGGCTCCAACCCGACCAGGGGGATACCACGTTCGACGAGCGGCATCAAGAGGTCGAGGTTGCGCCTGGCGTTCTCGCGGGCGGCGTCCACGAGCCCCGCGGAGAGCATCGGCCTGCCGCAGCAGACGACCTCGGGCAGGTGGACGCGGGCACCCGCGGCGGCAAAGAGGCGCACCGCGCCGGTCCCGATCTCCGGCCACTGGTACTCGGTCCAGGTGTCGTTAAAGAGCGCCACGTCGACGGGTCCCTCTCCCTGTGGCAACTCCGGGAAGCACTTCGAGAAGACTCTCTCCGTCACTTGCGGTAGGTTGCGGCGCGGGTCGATCCCCACCAGGGCGGCAACGTAGCTCGCGAGGTTGGTGTTCCCCACGGCGTTGAAGAGGGATGGTGTGAGAGACGCGAGCGAAAGTCCCCGGCGGACGTGGCCGGTGGCTTTTTGGAGGAGGCTGAAGCCGTGTTTCTGGCCCATCTGGTTGAGGACCTCGGTCTTCATGCTGGCGACGTCGACCTGGGAGGGGCACTCGCTCTTACACGCCTTGCAGCCGACGCAGAGGTCCATGACCTCCTTCATCCTCTCGCCGGTCAGCTCCTCGGGCGGGAGGGTGCCGTCGAGGACGGAGCGGAGCATGTTCGCCCGCGCGCGGGTCGAGTCCTGTTCGTCCAGGGTGACCATGAACGAGGGGCACATCGTGCCCGTGTTCTTTTTGCGGCAGAAGCCGGAGCCGTTGCAAAGCTCGACGGCGGCCGCGAACCCGCCCTGCTCCGTGAAGTCCAGGTTCGTCCCGAGTGGGAGCCGCTCGCGGCCGGGACCGATGCGCAGTTGCTCGTCCATCGGCGCCGGGTCCACGATCACGCCGGGGTTCAGCATCCCTTCGGGGTCCCAGGCCCGCTTCACCTCGGCGAAAGCCCGCACGAGCTCCGGCCCGTACATCTTCTCCAGGAACTCCGATCTAGATAGGCCGTCGCCGTGCTCGCCGGAGATAGAACCCCCGAGCTCGTCGACGAGATCCGCCACCTCCTCCGCGATGCGCCGCATCCGCGCTACGCCGTCCGGGTCTGACGTGTCGAGCGCGGGACGGACGTGCAGGGTGCCGACCGAAGCGTGGCCGTAGAAGCAGGCCCAGGTGTCGTTTTCCTCCACGATCTTCTCGAAGCGTGTGACGAACTCCTCCAGCCGATCCGGAGGCACCGCCGCGTCCTCGACGAAAGCCACGGGTTTGTCTTTTTCGGGCCTCCCCAACAAGAGCGGCAGGATCGACTCGCGGAGCCGGCTCGTCTGCGCCATCTCGTCCTTCGCGCGCAGGGCAACCACCTCCCGCGCCCCGATCTTCTCGGCCAGCTCGTCTAGCCCCTCGAAGCGTTCGTCGAGCTCTTCCTGCGTCCCGCTCCACTCGACGACCAGCACCGCTTTGGGGTCGCCCTGGACGAAGCGGGTCGCGTCCGCGTAGGCGGGGTTGGCGCGCGCCCGGTTTATCGCAACGTCGTCCAATAGTTCGATGGCGGACGGGTTATCCTCGAGCAACTCCACCGTCGCCCGGGCGGAAGCGGCCAGAGAGTCGAACTCGAAGGAGGCCATCGCCCGCTCCGGGGGTAGCTCCCGGAGGCGGAACTCGGCCCGCGTGACGAGGGCCAGGGTGCCCTCGGAGCCGCAGACCAGTCGGGTCAGATCCACGGTCTCCGGGTCGATCAGGGCATCCAGCCCCCCCTGGCCCGCCGCTCGGCCTCTTCGCGCGAGAGCGGCGCAAGCTCGACGGTCTCGCCGCTCGCGAGGACGCAGCGCAGGGAGAGGATCTGGTCGGCCGTCGTCCCGAAGTAGATCGAACGCATCCCGGCGGAGTTGTTGCCGACCATGCCGCCCAGGGTGGCGACGTTCGCGGTGGAGGTGTCGGCCCCGAAGACGAGACCGTGAGGCTTTACAAGCTCGTTCAACTCCGCCTGTATCACCCCCGGCTCCACGGAACACCGCCG
The DNA here is from genome assembly GCA_020200675.1 of Actinomycetota bacterium. Taxonomy (GTDB): domain Bacteria; phylum Actinomycetota; class Rubrobacteria; order Rubrobacterales; family Rubrobacteraceae; genus Rubrobacter_F. The sequence continues at coordinate 17,462 of JAIVIG010000009.1, read as the reverse complement.
CTCGTCGGCATTCACCTCGAACACCCGCTGCATTAGAGAGGTATCGAGCGCCAGGCCCGGCGCGGTCGTCTGCCCGGCCAGGGACGTGCCGGTGCCGCGCGGGGTAATGGACAGACCGATCTCACGAGCAGCGGTTAGAGCGCGTTTTACGTCCTCCTCCGAGCGGGCGGCGACCACGCCGGCCGGTCTCCTCAAGTATATGGAGCCGTCGGTGGACCAGAGGGCCCGGGAGGCGGGGTCGGTGCGCAAGTATCCGTCTAGTTTGCCGTCGAGGGCGGCCTGGAGTCGTTCTACGGTGCGTCGTTCGGCTTTCTCTTCGATCATGCCCGAAAGTATAAAGCGTGCTCGACCATCGCGAACGTGCCGACCCCACTGGGTAGAACGAAAGCGGTTTGCGGGAGGTCAAGCCTCCCGCAAACCGCGCCGTCAGCTCTCAGCTTTTTGTTCTTGCTGATAGCTGAATGCTGACTGCTGATAGCTCTAAATAAAGCCGTTCTCGCTCAGGAAGTCCTCAGCGACGTCTTCGGGCGGGAGACCGTCCACGTCGACTTGCGAGTTCAGCCGCTGCATCTCCTCGGTAGTGAGGAGTTCGGAGATAGGCGCGAACAGGTCCGCGAGTTGCTCGTTCTGCGCGAACACCTCCTCGCGAATGGTCAGCGCGCCGTTGTAGGCGGGGAAGTGGTCCTGGTCGTCTATCAGGAGCACGAGGTTCAGGTTGGGGATGCGCCCGTCGGTCGTAAAGACCGATCCGAAGTTGCACTGCTCTCCATCGGAGACCTGATCGTAGACGAGACCGTCCTGGATGCGGTTGACCTGATCCTCGGGGAACTCCCAGCCGTAGGTCTCCTGCATGCCCGGCAGCCCGTCGTCGCGGTCCGCGAACTCGCCGCCCACGCACAACGTGGCCTCGTCCGGGTTCTCGCTTATGAACGCCCCGAGGTCCGAGAGGTTCTGGAGGCTGTACTCGTCGGCGATCTGCTGGTTCGTGGCGATAGCGTAGCTGTTCTGCTCCGGCGCGGGGTCCAGCCACCTTACGTCGTTCTCTTCGAGGTCGCGGTCGGCTATGGTCTGGTAGTCGTCGCCCGGTATGGCGCCGCTGGTCTCGCCCAGGTAACTGACCCAGGCCGTACCCAGGTACTCCCAGTACATGTCGATCTCGCCGGAGGTCAGCGCCGTCCGGGCGGCGTCGGAGCCTGCCAGCCCGATCTGGTCGTTCGCCGTAGCCCCGGCGTTCTCCAGGGCCAACCTGGTTATGTTCCCCAAGACCAACTGCTCGGTGAACTCCTTGGACCCGATGGTGTACTCATCCCCGGAGAAATCGTACTCCTGTGCGATGCTGCCCCCACCGGTGATGCCCCCGCCTCCGCCACAGCCCACGGCGAGCATCGCCAGGACAACGAAGAGCCCTGCCATTTTCAGTAAGTTCACGGGTTTCGACAACATTCAGTCTCCTTTCGAGATGGTCCGAACTTCAGGATAGCCGGCTACTGCAACCCTTTGGGGCGCAGGACGTCCTCGGCCACGCCCGCCAGCCAGTCTATGAACAGGGCCAGAACGGCGGTCAGGGCGGCGCCGACGATGAGCACCGGGGTACGGTTCAGGGTGATGCCCGTCTCGATCAGGACGCCCAACCCCCCGGCCCCGATAAAGGTCGCCAGAGTCGCGGTGCCGATCGTGATGACCAGCGCGGTCCGAATACCGGCGAGCATAATCGGCACCGCGAGCGGCAGCTCGATGCGGAACAATACCGCGGTCTTTGTCATCCCCATCCCGCGGGCGGACTCTATAACGAACCTGTCCACCTGTCTCAAGCCAACCATCGTGTTCCGCAGCACCGGCAGAAACGAGTAGGCGACGAGCGCCGCCAAAGCCGGGTAGAAGCCCAACCCGAAGAATATCGCCAGCAGGGCCAATACACCGATGGACGGCACGCCCTGGCCTATGTTCGCCACGTTTACCAGATAGGGCTCGACGTGCCGGGCAAACGGCCGGGTGAGCAGCACACCGGCGGTGACGGCCAGCACGACGACCGCCGCCGAGGCGTAGCCCGTGATCTGGAGGTGCTCGATAAAGCGTGCGGTGAGGTTCTCCGCGTTCAGCGAGCGCTGCTCGATGCTGTCGAGCTCCAAAGTACCCACCCACAGGTACAGCGCCAGACACACCAGCCCGAGAAAGACGGGCTTTATGAGGTAGCCCGTCCAGCGGGGCAGACCGCCCTCCTTGCCAACCGCGCCGGCAGCCATTTAGGGGGTCACCTCCTCCTCGGCGTCCTGGAGGCGTTCTCCCTCCGGGGGACGCATCGTGTTGATCGCCTCGAGGACCGTGTCGAAGTCGACCACGCCCAGGTAGGCTCCGTCGTCGTCCACAACGATGGCGGCGCCCTTGTAGGAGGTGATCATGGTATCCAGCGTGTAGTACAGGCTCGAGGAGTCCTCGACGACGGCGACCGCCGGCCAGCCGGCCTTTTCCAGGTCCTTGCCGGCCTCGAGGTCGTCCCTGCTCACCCACCGTTTGGGGTGGCGCCTCTTGTCGAGCAGCAGCACGTGGTCCCTGCCCGTATCTCGCAGCTTCGCGCGCGCCGCGTCCGGGCCGTCCGAGAGGTTGGTGACCGGCCAGTCGGTGGTCTCGATGTCCCGCACCTGGCTGAGGCTCAGGCGCTTTATGGACGCCCCGGAGCCGACAAAGTCCTCGACGAAGTCGTCGGCGGGGTCGGTCAGGATGCGCTCGGGCGTGTCGTACTGGGCGATCACGGACTTCTGGCGCAAGATGGCGATGCGGTCGCCCATCTTTATCGCCTCGTCTATGTCGTGGGTGACGAAGATTATGGTCTTCTTTATCTCCTGCTGGAGCCTCAAGAACTCGTTCTGCAAGCGGTCGCGCGTGATCGGGTCTATCGCCCCAAAGGGCTCGTCCATGAGCAAGACCGGCGGGTCAGCGGCCATCGCGCGGGCGACGCCTATGCGCTGGCGCTGCCCGCCGGAGAGCTCCTTGGGGAAGCGCTCGCGGTAGGACACATCAATGCCGATGGTCTCCAGCAGCTCGTCTACCCTCTCCGAGATGCGCTTTTTGTCCCAGCCGAGCATCTTCGGGACCGTCGCGATGTTGTCGGCGATGGTCTTGTGCGGGAAGAGCCCTATTTGCTGAATGACGTAGCCTATGCGGCGCCGCAGCTTGTCGGGGTTAGCCTTAGTGACGTCCTCGCCCTCCAGAAAGATCCTGCCGGAGGTCGGCTCGATGATCCGGTTGACCATCTTCATGGTAGTGGTCTTGCCGCACCCCGAAGGGCCGACCAGCACCACTATCTCTCCCTCCGGTATCTCCATCGACAGTTCTTCTACCGCCGGTTCGTCCTGGGCGGGGAAGGTCTTGGTCAGGTTCTCCAGCCGTATCATGCTCTCCGACGCGGAGTTACTAACGGAGCCGTTCTCGGTCATGTATCCAAACCTTTCGAGGTAGTAAGTTTGCCCAGAATCGCGAAGAACCCGTCGAAGATTATGGCCAGGACCACGATGGCGAGCACGGCGCCGAGCACCTGGTTGAGGGCCACGGCGCTGCCGATGCGGGAGATGCCCTGGAAGATGTCGCTGCCCAACCCCGGACCGTTCACGAAGGCAGCGACCGCGGTGATCCCCACGATAATAAGGGTAGAGACCCGCACTCCGGTCAGGATCACCGGCCACGCGAGCGGCAGCTCGATACGCAAGAGCCGCTCCCGCCCGCTCATCCCCATCCCCTGAGCGGATTCGGTTATCGCCTGATCTACCTCCCGCAACCCCGTAACCGTGTTCCTGACTATCGGTAAGAGCGCGTACATCACCAGCGCGAAGACCGTCGGCGGCCAGCCGAGCCCCATTACCGGGACCAGAAGCCCGAACAAGGCAAACGATGGAATCGTCAAAAAGGTGCTCGCGACCGCCAGAACCACCTCCGCGGCCCGCTCCCTGCGGTAGACGAGCACGCCCGCCGTCACACCGATCGCCACGGCGATGAGCAGCGAGACGAACACGACGGCGGCGTGCGCGGCGGCGAGCTCGAGCAAGCCGTCCCAACGGCTCGATAAGTAACTTAAGAAGCTTCCCATGCTTCTTTCCTCCACCCCGGCGTGAAGCCGTATAAGGTCATACTCCCCTACCCCTTCCGCTACACGACACCGTGCAAGCGTCCCGGAAAATCCTTAACGCAAGTATACAGAGGAATGCATATAGCTTCAAACACATCGTCGGGGAGGAGCTTTCTTGCCGCTGTCGCGGAGCGGTGAGACGCGAAATCGGGAGCCGTAGTTTTTTCGACTCCCGATTCCCGACCTTGCGAAGCGATTCGCCTAGAGTGCTCCCCGCCGACCGCTGAAAGCCGAGAGCTGACAGCTTCTCAAGAGCAGACCTCCAGGGGGACGGACTCGACGCTTTCGAGGAGCGTGCTGCCGTAGAACCTCCTCCACCGTTCGGTGGCGTCGGGGCCTACCTCGGCGACACTCCGTTCGCCCTCGCTCCTCGAGACGCGCAGCCCATCGGGGCCGTAGACGTGGCCCGGGGCACCGAACCGTGCTTCGGGATAGGCGCCGAGCTGGTTGGCGCTCACCAGGTAGACGGCGTTGTCCAGAGCGCGCGAGGCGCACGAGAGCTCGTACTGCGGACCCCACGGGTCCCTCCAGCCGGCTGGAGCCAGGATCAGGTCCGCCCCCCCGAGCGCAGCCTCGCGGGCGACCTCCGGGAACCCGAGGTCCCAGCAGATGACGAACGCCACCCTCACGCCACCCGCCTCCACGACCGGAAGCTCCGTCCCCGGAACGAAGACGTGTTGCTCCCCGGTCGTCCGGACGAGATGCCGCTTGCGGTAGGTGAGCGCCAAGCCGTCGGGCCCGACGAGGTGCGCGCTGTCGCAGATGCCCGCCGCGCCTGTGGTGCCCGGAAGCCTCTCGGGGAAGCCATACGCTATGTAGAGCCCGAGGTCGCGGGCGAGGGAGGCGAAGAAGCGTACGCTCGCGCCCTCTTCGGCGTCCTCGGCGTAGCGGTGGACCGACGCGAGGTCCGAGTATCCTGAAGTAAAAAGCTCCGGCAACACGACCCAACCAAGGTCCGGGTACGCGCGTTTCGCGCCGACGATGGCCCTCTCGGCCAGGAGCAGGTTTCCTTCGACATCTCCGGGCGAAGGGGTGAGGTTCAGGGCGGCAACGGAACACTTCTCGCGGAGTTTGGGCGTGAGGATTTCCGTCGGTTCGACGTTGGCAGTTCCGAACTCGCCTTGAATTATTTGCGCCACGCTCACTCCTCTCCTCCGGTTCGCCGTCTACCCCTCCTCGAGACCTCGTAGGCCGTTGGTATTCCCGCTGGCGCCGTAGGTGTAAGGATGTAGCGGTATTTTACTCCTCCGGCGAGAAGAACTGCTATAGACTTTGGGACTAGAATCCGCCGGAGAAAGGCAAATCTTTTGTACGAGAGTAGAATTGACAGGTGCCACCGATACGGGCAAGATGTTTCGCGGGCGGTTTTGTGGGCAAGATGTATATGCGCGGCAATATCTTCGCCGGAGCGAAAGGTCGGCACGTCGGAGACCCGCGAGTCGCCCTAGAGAGAGAAACGTGGCCGCTACCCGAATAACAGGACCGGACCCGCCCGGGCGCGAATCGCTTCGGGAAACGAGACGCGCGGGCTACCTGAGAGGAGCGTAGAACGTTATGTGCGGAATCGCTGGGGAGTATGGTGGGGGTATCGAACCCGACACCGCGGCGCGAATGCTGAAGCGCCTCGTCCACCGCGGCCCCGATGGCGAGGGCAGCATCGAGGTCGCCGGCAACTGGCTCGGACACAGGCGGCTATCTATCGTGGACGTGGAGGGCGGCAAGCAGCCGCTCGAGACGAAGTCTAGAGACCTGTTCTTCGTGGGGAACGGCGAGATCTACAACCACGAAGAGATACGCGAGGAGTTCCCAGGGAACGGCTTCCTGACCGAGTCGGACAACGAGGTGGCCCTGCACCTCTTCGACGAGAAGGGGCCGGACGCGTTCTCCGAGCTGCACGGCATGTATGCCTTCATCATCGCCGGCGACGACGGGCGCTTCGTCGCCGCTCGCGACCCAGTGGGCATCAAACCTCTCTTCTGGGCCCGCCACAACGGCCACATCCGTTTCGCCTCGGAGCTGTGGGCCTACGACAAGGACTGGCAGCCGTACGTAGAGGCCTTCCCCCCCGGTCACTACTGGACCCCCGATGACGGCCTCGTGCGCTTCGCCAGCGCCGTTCCCCAAGACAAGCAGGACCTCGAGCACTTCGAGGGCCCCTCCGAACCCGGCGCTCCGATACCCGATGAGATCTTGGAGAAGGTACGCGAGAAGCTCATAGCGACGGTCGAGGGGCAGATGATGGGCGAGGTGCCGGTAGGCGTCTTTCTCTCGGGTGGCCTCGACTCGAACCTCGTCGCCGCGATCGCCGCCCACTGGTACCGGGAGCGCGGTGAGCGGCTAAAAACCTTCGCCGTGGGCCTGGAGGATTCCCCGGACCTGGAGGCCGCCCGGGGCGTGGCAGAGTACCTCGACACCGAGCACTACGAGAAGGTCTACACGGCCGAGGACGCCCTGGAGGTCTTGCCAGAGGTCGTTCGGGTCATCGAGAACTTCGACCCGTCGCTCGTGAGGAGCGCCGTGCCCAACTACATCCTCGCCCAGTTCACCGCCCAGCACGTCAAGGTGGTCTTGACCGGCGAGGGCGCCGACGAGATCTTCGCCGGCTACGATTACCTGACCGAGTTCGAGACCGAGGAGGACCTGCACGCCGAGCTCGTCCGCATCATTGAGGGGCTGCACAACCTGAACCTCCAGCGAGGCGACAGGGTGACCATGGCCCACAGCCTCGAAGCCCGGGTACCGTTCCTGGAGCGCGAGATGATCGAGCTGGGCCTGGCCCTACCCGCCGGTTGGAAGCTCGCCAGCGAGGACCAGCCCGAGAAGCGCCTCCTGAGACAAGCCTTCGACGGCTGGCTCCCCGAAGAGTTCATCTGGCGCAAGAAGGCCCAGTTCGGCGACGGCTCCGGCGCTGTCACCGTCTTGCAGGAGAAGATGGAAGAGAGCGTCACCGAGGAGGAGTTCGAGCGCGAGCGTTACGAGGTCGAGCCTCCCCTGCGCACGCGCGAGGAGGTCGCCTACTACCGCATCTTCAACGAGAAGCTCGGCGGCGTGAAGCCCAAAGACACCGTCGGACGCTTCGCCACAGCGTAGGCGCGGCGCGCTTGGATCTCCGCGGAGGGATGTTCGTCTGGAGCCGGCGAGCTACCCGGCCAGGCCTCGACCGGGACGAACTCCCAGATCACCTCGAGGAAGGCTTGCAGGTTGGCGGATCCATCGTCGCGGCGCCAGGCCGCGACCGGGCCCAGCATCGGAGTGGGTTCTCGCAGGGGCGTGAAGACGAACCGCGCCCCGCGCGTCTCAAAGTTCGGCGGCCGGCGAAATCCGCGGCGCGGGTCGCGCGATCAAAGGGCATCTTCCAGTGACACGCCGACAAGCTCCTCGATGGGGACCTCGGAGGCCTGCTTCGGCGGGCGCGACAGATAGAATTCGCTGTGGTAGTACCCCGCCGCCTCCCTGCCGTCGGGGTTTATCCCCATGCTCTCCAGCTCCCCCAAGACGTACTCCTGCTCGTCGGCGCTCTCGAAGCGTCGCTGGGGGAAGGTGCGTTCCGGAAGCTTCTCGGTGAGCAGGCCGTACCTCAACAGTAGCTCGGTGATCGGCCCGTAGTCGACCATACGCGTGGGGAACGTGGCGACCCACGGAGTGTTGCCCTCCTCCGTCATGCGCCCGAGCAGACGGTCGAAGGTGCCCTCCCCGACGTAGCCTATGCCGCCTGTCACGACCAGCAGATCCGCCGCGGCCACGGCCTTCCCGAGGGCGTCCGTCGGCTCGTCTTCCTCCAGGTTCTCGGCGAAGCCCTCGTCCATAAGACCGATCCGGAGGGCGTAAAGGATCGCGTTCTCCGCCACGTCTATACCCACGACCTTGGGCGACGCTTCCCTCTTGCGGCTCCGGTAGAACTCGGCGTCGGCGGCCGCCATCTCCTCGCTCGACAGGCCAGCCAGCTCCTCCGAGCGGTACCTCTCGTAGAGGTCGTGCAGGGTCACGTCGTACTTGAGCAGAGCGCCGTTTACGCCGTAGGAACACGCCAGATCGACGACCGTTACCACTTCGTTCCTACCGTCCAGGAGGCGCTGCTTCTCCTGAACGAGCGCGGGGAAGAAAAGGTAACCGTTCTGGGGCGCCCTGTAATCCAGCCTCCACAGGGTCTCGAAGTATCCCCGCGGGTCCGCGCCGTCGTAGATGTCGTCGAAAGACGCCTTGCCCTCTTTGTCGTGCCCGTTGCCGTCCTGGGCGTCAGCATTATTCGCCACCCCAAAACCTCCTCCGGTCTCCTCCGCCGAACGAAAGCCCCCATCCACGACAAAGCCTACACAAGCCCACTCGCAAGACCTCCTCCTCCTCGCAACGGCCCTTTCGCCATAGCTTCAAAGACCTAGGTCACGCCCCGAAACTAGCACCCCAACCCTTATAATTCCTCTTACAAGGATCCCCCATTATTGGTCTCTTGTCGGTCCCGCGTCAAGTAATAGGCCTACCGCAGGTGCGAGACACGGGCTCCCGTACAGGCTATCTTCGGCGTCTTCGGGCTCAAGAGGCCTCCAGGGAGGGGGGGGAGGCGTAGCTGTCCAGGAGCAACTTCGAATCGCTCGCCCGGACCTTGACCGGGGCGAACTCGCGGATCATCTCCAAAAAGGCTCGGAGGTTCGAGGACGGGTCGTTGCGTCGCCAGGCGGCGACCAGCTCCAGCATCGGGGTGGGGTCCCGCAGGGGCCTGAAGACGATGCCGGGCGGGCGGGACGTTGTGACCAGGGGCGGAACGACTATGCCTATCCCGGCGCCGGAGGCCACCATCCTGTAGGTCGTGGGTCCCGAGTACACTTGCGGCTCGTACTTCTGCACTATATCGGGGCTAAAGCCGGCTTCCTTGCAGCATTCCACGATATGGTCGTAGTGCATGGGGTGGAAGCGCCGGGAGAACAGAATAAGACGCTCATCCGCCAGGGCCTGCATCTTCACCTCCCTCTCGGCGGCGAGGGGGTGATCCTCCGGTATGGCGGCGACGATCTCTATGCTCAAAACGTGCTCGTGTGCCAGGGCGTCGTCGTCCACGGGCAGCAACAAAAAGCCGACGTCGAGCGCCCCGTTGCGCAACCTGCTGACCAGTTGCAGCGTGTGCTGGAGCAAGAACCACTCGTGCTGTTCGAGCTCGACGTGCGGGTAGCGCCTCTGGAAAGTCTGCAGGATGCCCGCCACGGGAGTGTGGTTCGCGTACTCCGGGAAGCCAACCCTCAAGCGACTGCTCCCGGCGCCGCCCACTTCCCGGACCTTCCGGACGGTCTGCTCGATCTGCACCAGAGCTTGGCGGGCGCCCTCAAGCAACGCCTGCCCGGCATCCGTCAACTCGACCTGGCGCCTGGTCCGGTAAAAGAGCGTGACCCCGAGATCCTCTTCGAGCTTGCGGATCTGCTGGCTCAACGCCGGCTGCGTCAAGTAGACTCGACCGGCGGCGCGACCGAAGTTCAACTCCTCGGCCACCGCGACGAAGTACTTGAGCTGTCTCAACTCCATAAGCTAAACACATTATGCACTACGTGACCGTATTGTCCACGTCCCAACGCGACTACGAACCGGGTCATAAGCCGTACTTATAAGCCGCGTCGAGAAACTTAGCGGATAAGCCGTACTTATAAGTCGCGCGGAAAAACGTATTGGACCTGTTCGGGATTGTCTACTACCTTCTATTTAACGGATGAAAGACGGTCACCAGGCACGAGGAGGAAGCTTGTGCGCATACCCTATGACACACCGAGGATCCACATGTACACCCGGATCCGCAAGTCCCCCTTCTTCTACGCTCACCGGCGCCACGGCGTCCAGTCCTACACAGTCGCCAACCGCCAGTACCACCCCAGGCACTACGACGACATGATCGTCGAGTACTGGAAGCTCGTCCACGACGTAACCATGTGGGACGTGGCCGCCGAGCGGCAGGTCGAGATCACCGGCCCTGACGCCTTCGACTTCACGAACATGCTCACGCCCCGCGACCTGACCAAGTGCGCGGTTACGCAGTGCAAGTTCGCGCTCAACACCGACGTCGACGGCGGCATCATCAACAACCCGGTGCTCTTGCGCCTCGGCGAGAACCATTTCTGGCTCTCCGTAGCCGACGGCGACGTGCTGCTTTGGGCCAAGGGCGTGGCCGCCATGTCGGGGCTCGACGTGCAGATCCGCGAACCCGACGTGGCGCCCGTCCAGATCCAGGGGCCGAAGTCCAAGGACGTCATGGTGGACCTCTTCGGCGACCGGATCCTGGACGTCAAGTACTACTGGATGGACGAGTACGAGCTCGACGGCATGGACGTCGTGGTGTCGCGGACCGGCTACACCGGCGAGGTGGGGTTCGAGATCTACCTCGAGAACGCCAGCCGCTACGGGATGAAGTTCTGGGATACGGTGTTGGAGGCTGGCAAGCCCCACGACATCGCGGTGATCGGGCCATGCCAGATCCGGCGCGTGGAGGCCGGTATCCTCAGCTACGGCTCCGACATAGCGCTGGATAACAACGGCTACAGCGATTACACGTTCCTGAACCCTTACGAGGTGGACTTGGGATACACGGTGGAGTTGGATCAGGAGGCCGACTTCATCGGAAAAGAGGCGCTGAAGCGCATCGCGGACGAAGGCGTGAAACGCAAGGTGGTCGGCATAGAGCTCGGGGGCGACCCGATGATAGGGTACATAGAAGACTACTTGCAGGTCGTCGAGGACGGCTCACAGATAGGGCAGGTCTCCTCGGTGTTCTGGTCCCCGCGGCTGGAGAAGAACATCGGCTACGCCCTGGTGCCCATCGAATACGCCGATGTGGGAACCGAGCTGACGGTGAGGAAGGCTACCGGTGAGGTTCCGGCCAGGGTTGTCCGGAAGCCTTTCGTAGACCCGAAGAAGGAGACCGTCAAGGCAGATCTGAGGAAGGAAGTGGGGGCTCCCAGGTCGTATTAATCCAGAGTGCCCGTCGAAGCTTTATGGGAAGTGCCGAACTGAGCGACGAAAGCAAGGAAGCTTTGGCTAAGGCGCTGGCACGACCCAGGTTCGAGCTGATACCGACAAAGGGGGCAAGGGAACAGGCGGCCTACCTCCCGGAAGGGACGAAGGTCGCCGTAGCCTGTTCGCCGGCACAAGGCATCGAGAATACCCTGCTGCTCGGCGAGGAATTGTTGGAGAGAGGTTTCCGGATCGTGCCGCACATCTCGGCCCGGCTCGTGACCGATAGAGCGCATCTGGAAGAGATAGGGCGACGGCTGTACGACCTGGACGCGAGGAAAGTCTTCGTCGTCGGGGGCGATGTAGGAAAGCCCGCCAGACCGTTTACGGGCGCGTTCGAGTTGCTCCGTGCGATGGCGGATTTGGGGTGCGGCTTCGAGCACATCGGCGTAGGCGGGTATCCCGAGCGCCATCCGATTATCGACGACGAGACCCTCCGTCAAGCGCTCCTGGACAAACAGACTTTCGCCACTTACGTGGTCAGCCAAATGTGCTTCGATCCTGGCAGGATCCTGGACTGGGTCGCCGACATCCGGCAACGGGGTATCGAGCTGCCCGTCTACGTGGGGCTGCCGGGCGTCGTAGAGCGGAAGAAGTTGCTGCAAATCGTACCGATGATGATAGCCAAGTCGAGATCCTTTCAGCCGCCGTGTTCTCGACCGGCTCTGGTGGGCCACATACAGGACGGGAGACAACCGGGTGAGGATATTCGATAGCGGCTCGACGAACGGCCACAGCAAGAACGGCTATCGCAAGCCTACCCGGTACTCGGCGTTCGACCTGATCCGCCGCGGCCTCTCGGGATCGGATTGGCCGCGAGCCTGGCGCGACCACGACGTGCGATCCAGCTACGAGGTCGTCGTAATAGGCGGCGGGGTCGGGTCGCAACACGGCGATCATCCGCTCCAACTACCTCACGCCGGAGGGCGTGCGCTTCTACGACCGCTCCCTCAAGCTCTACGAGACCTTGTCGGCGGACTTGAACTTCAACGCGATGTTCGCCCAGCGCGGCCACCTCACCCTGGCCCACAACGACGGCGGACTGCGAACCATGCGCTGGCGAGCCGAGGTCAATAAGCTAGAGGGCATAGACTCCGAGGTCATCGGGCCGGAGGAGATCAAGCAGCTCGTCCCGTTCATGGACACCTCGGAGGACTCGCGCTACCCGATCCTGGGCGCGCTGTACCACCCGCCCGGCGGGATCATCCGCCACGACGCCGTGGTCTGGGGATATGCTCGCGGCGCGGACGCCTACGGCGCGCACATCCACCAGAACACCGAGGTGCAGGACATAGACGTGGTAGATGGTCGAGTGCGCGGGGTCCGCACGGAGCGCGGCGACATCGCCACGCGCATCGTGGTCAACTGCACGGCCGGGTGGTCTTCCCTGATCTCGGACATGGCCAGCGTCAAGATGCCGATCAGTACCTTCCCCCTGCAGGCGGCGGTCACCGAACCCGTGAAGCCCTTCCTCGACCCGGTCATAGTTTCGGGCACGCTGCACGTGTACGTCAGCCAGACCGACCGGGGTGAGCTGGTCTTCGGGGCCAGCGTGGACCCGTTCGCCTCCTACTCGATGCGGGGTTCGCTCGAGTTCACCGAGGAGTTGGCCGGGCACGTGCTCGAGCTCATGCCCTCGATAGCCAAAATGCGCGTCCTGCGCCAGTGGGCGGGCCTGTGCGACATGACCCCGGATTTCGCCCCGATCATGGGTGCGACGCCCGTATCGGGCTTCCTCCTCGACGTGGGCTGGGGCACCTACGGGTTTAAGGCAGGCCCCGTCTCCGGCGAGACGATGGCCGAACTCATCGCCACCGGCAAGACGCCAAAGCTCATCGCCCCCTTCGGCCTCGACCGGTTCGAGAGGGGAGAGCTCATGGGCGAGAAAGGAGCCGCGGCAGTTGGACATTAAGGGTCGCTTGGACGACGGGCATCCTGCCCGCCTTTCGGGAGTAGGGAGTAGGGAGTGGGGAGTAGGGACAAATACGACTCCCGACTCAAGGGGGCGGTCGTGATCCTGCTGCCCTGCCCGTACTGCGGGCCACGCAACGCTTCGGAGTTCCGCTACGTCGGCGAAGTCTCGGAGCGACCCGACCCGAACGCGACCGGCGCCGGGGAGTGGAGGACTTACCTCTACGTGCGAGACAACCCGGCGGGCTGGACGACGGAGACCTGGTTTCATAGCGCCGGGTGCAGGCAGCACCTCGTTGTCGAGCGGCACACGGTGACCAACGAAGTGCGAGCCTCGCGGCTCCCCGCCGCACAGCTCCTCCGTGACGGACAAGAAGAGCGGGCCACCGGTGGGAGCGTGGCGAACGATGGCGGAGGGCGATCTATTAAATGAAAGGGACGACGCCTAAAATCGCCAGAAACTCCATGGCCATGCGGGTCGGCCCGCAGCTCGGCGAGGTTATATATCGCGAGCGGGAGTTCGAGTTCACGTGGAACGGCGAGGAGTACCCGGCGTACGAGGGAGACACCATCGTCTCGGCGCTCGCCGCTTGCGGCGAGCGGATCTTCTCCCGCAGCTTCAAGTACCACCGCCCGCGCGGCCTCTTGACCGCGAGCTTTTTGGATCCCGGCTGCATGGTGCAGGTCGGCGACGAGCCGAACGTTCGGGGCGCGCATCGGCGCGTGGAGCCCGGCATGTTCGTAAGCCCCCAGAACGTCTGGCCCTCGTTGGGCTTCGACGCGAAGGCAGCCAACGGAGCCTTCGGCCGCTTCCTCTCCGCCGGCTTCTACTACAAGACCTTTATCAAGCCGCGAAGGCTGTGGCCCGCCTACCGGAAGGTCTTGAGGCGCTTCTCCGCGGGCGGCGTGGTCTCCCCCGATTCGCAACACGGGTACTACGACAAGCGCTACGCCCACCCCGACGTGCTCGTCGCCGGTGGCGGTCCCACCGGGATGGCCGCGGCCGTTGCAGCCGCCGAAGCAGGGGCGCAGGTCCTGCTGGTCGAGGAGGAGTACGAGCTCGGCGGACATCTCCGCTGGGGTAACGAGGCCGACCTTGCGGCCTTGCGCGAGCTGCGCGAGGAGGTGGCCCGCACGCCCGGCATCGAGGTGATGACCAACTCCGTGGTCAACGGGCGCTACGACGGAAACTGGATCGCGGTGCTGCAACGCAACCTGGGGCACGTCGAGGAGCGGTTGGTCAAGGCTCGGGCCAAAACGCTGGTGGTGGCGCCCGGCCTGATCGAACGCCCCTACGTGTTCGAGGGCAACGACACGCCGGGGGTCATCCTCTCGTCCGCCGCCCGACGGCTCATAAACCTGCACGCCGTCAAGCCCAGTGAGCGGGCGGTGGTCTTTTCCGCGAACGCCAGCGGCGACGCGGCGGTGGAGGACCTCGAGCGCGCCGGCGTCGAGGTCGCGCGCGTCGTGGACGCCCGCCGTGGCGACGACGTCGTCCGCGTTAGCGGCGGCAAGAGCGTGCGCTCCGTGGAGCTCGCCGACGGCTCCAAAGTGGACTGCGACCTCCTCGTCACGGCGGTCGGTTGGACCGCGCCCACCTCGCTCTTGAACATGGCCGGCGACCGGCCCGTCTACGACGCGCGGGTGGCCCGCTTCTTCCCCGCCCAGTTGCCCGAGGACGTGCTGGCGACCGGCGGTATCTCCGGCGACGGGACGCTCGACGAGCTGCTCGTCCACGCCCGCGCTACCGGCCGCGAGGCCGCCCGGCGGGCCGTAGGGATCGGACGGACGCTGCGCTCCGGCATCCCGCAGCGCGCCGATGGACACGAGGAATCGGAGTCGCCGCCCCTGGTGGAGATCCCGGAGCTGCCGGTAGACGACCACCCGGCGCTGTTCCAGGGCAAAACTCACGGCATCGTAGACTACTCCGAGGACGTTACCTCGAAGGACCTCCTCGCCGCCGAGAAGGAGGGCTACGATTCCATAGAGCTGGTCAAACGGTACACGACGGCGACCATGGGCCCGGCCCAGGGCAAGCTCGAGAGCGTCAACACCGTGGCGATCACAGCGGCGGCGACGGGCCGCGGCATCGGGGAGACCGGGACCACCGTGTGGCGGCCCCCGTACGCTCCTATCACCCTCGGCGCTTTGGCCGGGCGCATCTTCGAGCCGGTGCGGTATTCGCCGATGCAGCCGTGGCACGAGCGCCACGGGGCGAAGCCGTTGGTGGCGGGGGCCTGGATCCGGCCCGACCACTACGGCGACCCCGCGCAGGAAGTACGCAACGTGCGAAACAGCGTCGGCATCATAGACGTGACGCCCTTGGGCAAGTTCGACCTGCGCGGCCCGGACGTCCCGAAGCTCCTCGAACTGCTCTATGTCAACAAATGGGAAAGCCTGGAGGTCGGCAGGGTCCGCTACGGTGTGATGTGCCTGGAGGACGGCGTGGTCTTCGACGATGGCGTCACCGGCCGCCTCGGCCCCGACCACTACATCATGACGACGACCTCCTCCGGTGCTGCATCCGTCCAGGAATGGATCGACAACTGGCTGCAGACCGCGCACCCCGAGTGGCAAGTCCACGTCACCCCGGTGACGACGGCGTACGCTAGCATCAACGTCGCCGGGCCGAAGTCCCGGGAACTGCTCTTGCGCCTGACCGAGGGCATAGACCTCTCGCCGGACGCCTTCCCCTACATGCGGGTCCGCGCCGGGCGTATCGCCGGCGTGGACGACTGCTTCATGTGGCGTATCGGCTTCACCGGAGAGCTTAGCTACGAGATCCACGTCCCCGCCGCCTACGGGCTCTACGTGTGGGAGACGCTCTTAGAGCGCGGCGCGGATCTCGGGATCGAACCCTTCGGCGTCGAGGCGCAACGCATCCTGCGCCTGGAGAAGGGCCACTTCATCGTCGGCCAGGACACCGACGGGCTCACGGGAGCCTACGGCACGGGCCTCGGCATGCTGGTGAAGTTGGACAAGGAGGACTTCACCGGCAAGCCCGAGCTGGCGTGGCAGAGCGAGCGCGACGACTACTTCCGGCTCGTCGGTCTGCAACCCCTGGACGGCTCGGTGGTTCCGCCAGAGGCGAGCCAGATCGTGGAGGGCAAAAACAAGATCGCGGGAAGGATCACCTCCAGCCGCATGTCTCCTACGCTGGAGCGTTCGATCTGCCTCGGCTTCGTCGCCCCGCACCTGGCCGAACCGGGGACGACGGTGACGGTGCATCTGCCCGACGGCAAACGCATCCCCGCCAGGGTCATGGAACATCACGCGCACTTCGATCCCGAGGGGGCACGCCAGCGTGTCTGAGATGATGCCCGTCGCCCGAAGCCCGATCTCGCCGGCTCCCCCGGTGACGGTGGAGCACGGCTGGGAAGTGAGCGCCCGCCGCACCAACGCCGACCTGCGGATCACAGACTGCACCCCTCTCGCCAAAGTCCTGGTGCAGGCACCCCCGAACGGTGGGGTCGCCTGTGCGCTCGGCGTCCCCTTCGGAGGCGCCGCCCGCTACGAACACGGCGCCCTCGTCGTGGGCTCCGGTCCCGGAGAATGGCTGCTGCTTGCCCCGCCCGGCACCGCGCCGGAGGTCGTCGATGTCGTAGAAGCGGTGCCCGACGACGGGATGGTGAGCGTCGTCGACGTCACGCACGGCCGGGCGCTGATGCGGATCAGCGGCGCACGGACGCCGGATCTCCTGGTAAAGGTATGCGCCATCGACTTCTCCGAGGAGGTCACGCCCGACGGCGCGGCCTTCCGCAGCTCCGTCGCCAAGCTCGTAACCGACGTCGTGCGCGACGACGAGAGTGGGGTGCACTCGTACCTTTTGCATTGCGAGCGGTCCTCGGGACAGTACCTCTTCGACGCGCTGCTCGACGCCGGAGATGAGTTCGGTATCGAAATAGACGGTTTTGCCCGTACAACGCAAGGAGTACCCAAATAATACGCCCGACCGAAATACCGGACGACCTGCGGATAGCCCGGCGGGCGACGCTCAAGCCGATGCGTGAGATCGCCGGCGAGATGGGCATCGGGGAGCACCTCCTGGAGCCTTACGGAAAGGGCGTGGCCAAGATCAACCTGGAAGCCATAGACGAACTTGCGGACCGCCCTCCCGCCAAATACGTGGTCGTTTCGGCCATTACACCGACGCCCCTGGGCGAAGGAAAGACGACCACTACCGTGGGGCTTGGACAGGCCTTCTCTCACATCGGCAAGCGGGCGACGGTCGCGGTGCGCCAGCCTTCGATGGGACCGACGTTCGGAATCAAAGGCGGAGCCGCCGGAGGTGGTTATAGCCAGGTGGTGCCGATGGAATTGCTCAACCTGCACCTGACCGGCGACATGCACGCCATCACCGCCGCCCACAACCTCCTCTCGGCCATCATAGACAATCGCATCTACCAGCGAAATGGCTCCTCGGATATCGACCAGCACAGCATCA
>JAIVIG010000168.1 GCA_020200675.1 Actinomycetota bacterium | reverse complement strand
CCCGAGGTCGCACCCGGAGTTCGCTAGTTCAGGCAGGATCACGAGGTCCGCCCCCTCCGCGGTTGCCTGCCGGATGAAGTGGAGGGAGTGCTCGAGGTTGTGGTCGCGGTCTCCCTCGCGGACGGCGTACTGGGCGCAGGCTACACGCATTTAGCCTGGATTATTCATGAGAACGAAGCTTCGTCAGGAACTCGGGCCGTGCTACGGATCCTTCCAAGACGAGCGCTGATTTCCTCGGCGGCCTTCTCGCAAAGCGCCGCGACCTCGGGCAGACGTGCCTGAGGCATCCGGTACACCGGTCCCGACACGCTCAATGCGGCCAGGCAACGCCCCGCCGCATCGAAGACGGGGACCGCCACCCCGTTGAACCCCTCCTCCAGCTCACCGAGCGTGGCTCCCCAGCCCTCGGATCTGACGCGCTCGAGCTCGGAGCGCAGCTTCCTTGGGCTCGTGATCGTCTGCTCGGTGAACGCCTTTAGGGGGGTCTCGAGGGGAAGATCCTCGAACTCGCTCCCGGCGAACGCGAGCAGCACCTTGCCGTTGGCGGTGGCGTGGGGCTCCGTCTTCCATCCGGTCCAGTCGCCGACTCCGACGAGGTGGGGCCCGTCGACCTGCGCGATGTTGACGGCCTTGTTGCCCTCAAGGCGGGCGAGGTTCACCGTCTCTCCGGTCTCCTCCGCCAAACGCTCCATCGTCCCTCGCGCCAGTTCGATCAGGTTGTGGCTGCTGCCCAGGACGAGCATTCCGAGGCGGCCGACCTCCAGACCGAGCCGGAACGCCTCGCTCCCCGGGGCCCGCTCTAGAAAGCCTCGTTTGGCGAGCGTGGCCGCCAAACGCGACGCGATGCTCTTGTCGACGCCGAGCATGGCCGCCAGCTCGCCCACGCGATACTCTTGGCCCACCTCCTCGAAGAGGAGGAGTAGCCTTAGCGCGCGATCGACCGTCTGGAGCACGGGTACCTCCGGCAACCCGAGACTGGTTGCGAATAACGCATCACTCACAGGGTAACACGTCCCGGGGGCGCCTCGCTCGGCGTAACCTTTCGCCGGGCCGCCGCTACCGATCTTCACGATGGTCTCCGACTGCGGCGGCGCGTCAGCACGATCTGGCCGTGTTCGACCCTTGCCTCGTACACCTTCGCCCGCACCGACGGATCGAACAGGGCCCGTCCGCTCTCGACGTCGAACTCCCAACCGTGCCAGGGACAGGTGAGCACCCGTCCCTCGCGACCGTAGCGGTACTCGTGCGGCCGGGATGGGAGGCAGGTGCCTGAGATGCGGCCGTGCCAGAGCGGTCCGCCGTGATGGGGGCAATTGTTGCCAACCGCGAAAACTCGGCCTTCGACGTTGAATACCGCGACCGTGGTGCCGAAGGCCTTCACGGTCGTGCTGGTGCCCGGGGGCAGGTCGGCCAACGGTAAAGCTACCACTCGTTCGGTGGTGACGTGGGAACTCATGTGGCTGGCTCCTCCCCGGCCACCGTGACGCCCACCGATCGTGCCGGAAGACCGTACAGCGCACGAGCGTTCTCGCTCATGATCTTCTCTCGCCACGAGCCCGGCAACCGTCGGCTCACCAGGTCCGGCCTGTCGAAGTCCCAGTGCGGGTAGTCGGTTGCAAATAGCAGCATATCTTCGAGGCCATCGACCAGCCCGAGCACCTGCCTGAACCTTTGGCGGCTGTCCGGTTCGTCCAGGGGCTGGGTCGTGAAGCGCATGTGCTCGCGCACGGTATGGCTGGGCAGCCGCTTCACCCACGGGACTTCGGAGCGGAGCGCCTTCCAGTCGGTATCCATACGCCAGAGTAACGTAGGCAACCACGTAACACCGGCTTCGATCACCACCACCCGGAGCTCGGGATACTTCTCGAAGACGCCGTGGCAGACCAAGCTGACCACGTGCGACATGGCGCACTGGATGAGGAGGACGTGCCACTCGATGTAGTAGATAGGATAGCCGGTCGCGGTCGGTGGTGGGTTGATGCCCAATCCCTCGCCTCCGACGTGCATGGCCACCGGCAGCCCGGTCTCAACCGCCGCCTCATAAATGGGATGGTACTGCGGGTGTCCGTAACCGGAGGTGGCCGCGCAGGGCAGAAGCACCTGCACGATGTCTGGGTGGTCGCCGAGGGCGCGGATCTCCTCCGCCGCTCGCACCGCGTCCTGGGTGGCCACCACCAGCGACCCCTTTAACCGCGAGTCGCGGGGAAGCCACTCATCGACCAGCCAGCAGTTGTAGGCCGTGGCAACGGCCGCCGCCACGTGCGGGTTGGGTAGGGAAGAGACACTCAAGATGTCTTCCCCCGTCAAGACCGCGTACTCGACGTCGAGCGGGTCCAGCAGCTGCTTCCGCATAGTCTCGTAGTCAGAGCCGGGCACGCCACCATCGGGAGGCACGGCGTCCCTGCGCGTTGTGCCGTGCGGGTGCATCCAAGTTAGATAGTTGGGCAACTCAAAACCACCGAATCCAGCGTGGAGGATGTAGTCGCGGTGGGCAGGATCGATCCATGGCAGTAAATCGCTCAAGCGATTGAAGTTCTGGTGGACATCGCAGTCGATCACTTAGCCCCCTCTCTACGGAAAGAATCCGGAGTTCTCACTCCCTTATTGTTCGTAAGGTCTCTTGACCAACCAAACCCGGACCTTGCTTCCCATTCAAATGTTTGTTGCTGAAATCGCATCGTGTTGACATTAACACAACACAAAAGTGCTCGCAAGGGTGCGCCGAGAATCTGCGCAAGTCCTATTCTTAATATCCGTAGGGGCGCTTAAAGAAGGAGAGCTTGCCTTTGTATATGGTCGAGTTGTTCCAAAATCTATCGCTCACAAGGAGGCTCCCCGTG
This sequence comes from Actinomycetota bacterium, assembly GCA_020200675.1. Classification (GTDB taxonomy): domain Bacteria; phylum Actinomycetota; class Rubrobacteria; order Rubrobacterales; family Rubrobacteraceae; genus Rubrobacter_F. The sequence continues at coordinate 472 of JAIVIG010000168.1, read as the reverse complement.
AGCGATTCTGTCACACCAAGGATCCATCTCGAAACCCCAACTCCACTGGCGCTCGAGGCCACCTTCGATGGCGGTCGTTTGACCTTGGATGGAGGACTTGCGTGGCTGGCGAAGGCCGATCGGGAGCTCGTGCTGTGCGGGATGATCGTCAAGCATATTCCCCAGTGGCGAGGACCTTCCGGCACCCGCTGGCGACGCTGGTGCGCCAACGCGTTTACCAGATAGCCTGTGGTTACGAGGACAGGTACGCCTTCACCTGGCTTCCGGCCATCCCGGTCGATACTTGTGGCAAGCGCTCATGAATACTCCAGGCTAGGTCCGCTCCTGGCGGAGCTGTTCGATCTCCCCTTCGAACAGCTCCACCACGCCGCTATCGGTCTTCAGGAGCAGCTCTCCCTCGGGGCCGAGATCCAGGGCCACCCCCTCCAGCACCTCCCCGAACCTGCGAACCCGCACCCGCTCTCCCAAAGTG
>JAIVIG010000425.1 GCA_020200675.1 Actinomycetota bacterium | reverse complement strand
TCGCAGAGTTGAGGATCGAGCTACGCAAGGCAAAGGAGCGGTTGAGACACAAGAAGCACGTCATCCTCGGCTGCATCCGGCAACCGGGCTTCGCGGTTTAGGTGTTTGAGCAGAGATCAGTAACTACGTTACCTCCAAGAACGAGGACGCCGACACCACCAACAACATCGAGGTGGCCAACATGAGCCTGAGCAGTGGTGGCTCGGACTCTCCTTCGAACTCCGACTGCACCAACGCCAACAACGATCCGTTGCACCAGGCCATCTGCAAATCGGTCGACGCGGGGATCACCTACGCGGTCGCTGCCGGCAACGAGGGCACGAACGTTGCCAATCACGTGCCGGCCGCCTACGACGAGGTGATAACGGTCACGGCTCTGTCCGACTACAACGGCCAACCGGGAGGCGGCGCGAGCCCCACCTGCCGGTCGGGGACCGACGACGACTTCGCCTCCTTCAGCAACTTTGCGGGTACCAATTCGCCAGACCTGTCGCACACTATTGGCGCGCCAGGTGTGTGCATCACCTCCACGTGGAAGCCTATTCGTCAGGCGTACAAGAAGAGGATTAAGAAAGGGAAGCGGCACCGCAGGGTGACCAGGTACCGTTGGGTGACCGGTTACGTCACGATCTCGGGCACGAGCATGGCCTCACCGCACGCGGCCGGGGCCGCCGCCGTGTACTTGGACAAGAACCCGAGCGCGACACCCGACGCGGTCAAGGCTTTTATGCTCGATTTGGCCAACTCCGAGGCCGCAGGTGAGGGCCACACGAATAACACCGGGAAGCACCCCGAGCCGGTCTTGCAGATGGACAACTACTAACCGGCGACGGTACGCGATCGTGGAGCCGGGGCACGAGAGTCCCGGCTCTTTTCGTTGCCCTGGAGTATCGAAGGTAATCACAGCCCTCCGGCGCTGGTTAGCACGCAGCCATTACTTCGAGTGCGAGTTTGTCGCAGACTTTTCGGTAGCTGCGCTCCTCTTACTCGGGCGTCTCCTGCGTATGAAGACGCGCTCTCTTCAGCATCCACGCAATCTGCGCCCGTAAAGCGTCCCGGCGCACGGTATTCGATGTTACAGAGTGTTACCCTCGGCTTCTTTACCGTACGGAGACATGTTAAGCAATCGTAAAGGGTTGGGCCGTTGTTGGGGGCAGGCGCGTCTAAAGAGTGACAAAGGGGGCAATACCCGTATATGGTGCAGCAGCATGCAGAGAAGGAACTCCGTGCAGGGAGCATGTCTCACAAAACTTCGTCTCCAGTGAAGGTGGTTACCAGGACAGACGGTTTTCGGTAGCTGCTAAGGAAAGGAACCCCTATGGGCATCCCCGTGGAACAGGTGGAGGCCTGGGTTAAGGAAGGTATCGTGGAGTGGTGGGGTCACTGCGAAGACATGCTCCAAGTTCTGTCGAGCGCGAACCTCGTCGTATTACCATCCTATCGGGAGGGTCTTCCGAAGGTCTTGCTGGAAGCCGCGGCCTCTGCCAGAGCCATCGTGGCGACGGACGTACCCGGGTGCCGGGAGATCGTCCGGCACGACACGAACGGGCTCTTGGTGCCTCCCCGCGACGCAACGGCCCTGGCACGAGCTGTCCGCACCCTCCTCGAATCCCCCGAGCAGAGGGAGAGGTTCGGCCATGCCGGACGCCAGATCGCGGTAACGGAGTTTGCCGAGAAGATCGTGGTCGAACAGACGCTGGATCTGTACCGGGAGCTTTTGGGTGCCAGATGGCCCCGGAAGGAAGCCGAAAGAGTCCTGCCCTAGCGAGGAAACGGTTCCTTTCCCTGCCCATGATGCATTAAGCTAGGAAAAATGAAAAGATCGGCGAAAGCATGGTTACCCTTCTGCAGTATGGATCCGGCTTCCCGTCCCGTTCTACGGCGTGGTGTAGATGGAGTTTCTGGTAGCGTTCGTCGCGGTGCTGGTGGGGGCCGTGGTGCAGGGTTCGGTCGGGTTCGGCCTCGCTCTGGTGGTCGTGCCGGCGCTGACGCTGGTCCGCCCCGAGGCGCTGCCGGCCACGGTGCTCCTGATCGTCATGCCCCTGGGAGTGTTCATGGCCTTCAAGGAGCGGCGCGCTATAGACGTCTCGGGCCTCGCGTACGTGCTCTCGGGCCGTCTTCTGGGCACGGTCGGAGGCGTGGGGCTCCTCTTGCTGGTGCCGGACCGGTACCTCTCCGTGTTGTTCGGGGTGCTGGTCGTCCTGGCCGCGTTGACGAGCGCGGTCAGCCCGGACGTGCCCTTGCGTAACCCGACGCGCGTAGCGGGCGGGGTCGCTTCGGGGGTTATGGGTACCGCCGCCGGCATCGGGGGACCGCCGCTGGCCCTCCGGGAACTGGCTGCGCCCGACGATTCTCATCTTCGCTGCCCTCTCCGGCCTCACGGCCGTGCTCCTGGCCCTCGCGAGGTGAGGTTGCAAGGCGCGCAGCGGCCAGGTGAGCACCGCGAAAGTAAGATTTGGGCGCGGGAGAACCTGGGATCTTCACGACGAACCCGGGATTTGTGAATGGAGGCCGGCCCGCGACGGTGGCAACCGCTTGCAGGTCAGAAACTTTCGGTGTTGTTGGCTCCACGGTCCGAGGCCGAGGGGTCGCTCTCGCGCGGCGTGGCGAGGTACTCGCGCGCGGCGTCGAGGAAGCTTTTGCCCTCCTCGATCAGTAGGCGGACCTCGTCGGCATCCGGGTCGGCTTGCGCGTCGTAGTCGGCGATCTGCCTGATGGCGAAAGCGCGGACCAGGAGACGATGGAAGCGACGATCCAAGAGGTTTGTCCTTGCGAAGCGCAAGCCGTATTGGGAGACGACCTGCGTGTGTCGGGAGAAACTCAGATCCTTGGAGAGCAGGAGCCCTTCCGCCACGTAGAAGTAGCCGTAGTAGGCGCGGGAGGCGGCAAAATCCGCGTTGCCCTCCCTGAGCAGCAGTTCGGCTGCCGCGAAAGATCGCCTCGCCTTTTCGAGGAGGGCATCGACTTCCTCCCTCAAGCTACCGACATCCCCTCCTTGCGTGCGTTCCGCAGGAAAGGTTTTTCGGAGTTGCGGTAAGCATCCGCGTCCACCGGCAGGAGCGAGAGGGTGTAGCCCGATTCGAGGGAGAGCGGCCATACCACGTCCTCCGCCCATAGTACCTCTCGCGTTGTGTCTACAGCTCCGTCCAGAAGGAGCAGCAGGTCGACATCGCTGCCCTCGTCGGCCTCCCCGCGGGCGTAGGAGCCGTAGAGCACCAAACCCCGGTAGCGCTCGCCGTAGAGGGCTTCGAGCCCGTCCGACAACCGCTTCAAGAGGCCGGCTAAGTCGGCCGGGAGCTGATCGGTCGCGCTTCTCGGGGGCGACGAACCGGTCTGGGGAGCATTGGCGTCGGCGTCCACCGCTTCATTCTATCCCAGTCGCACCGTTCGGCTCCCGGCGACGGCTCGCGCGCTGGCCCTTGACGGTGGTTCCTGCGTGCTTTAGCATCCTACCCTAACGCGGACTCGCATCGAGAGCGGCGGAGGGAACTGGCCCCGTGAAACCGCGGCAACCGGCGGAGAGCTAGCAGAGCTACTCACCGCAAGGTGCCAAGTCCAGCAGGACCCGACGAGGTCCTGGAAGATGTGGGGAGAGCCACGATGGCCTCTTCTACGGAGCGGGTTGCGCGAGAAGGCGAAAGCCAGGCGGAGAACCCGAAATTGTAGAAGGAGGCTGTATTACTCCTGAGTATGACACTAGACCCGGGGGCCGGGGCTAACCGAGCCCCGATCCGGCCGGACAAGCACTTTCATCGGATAGGCTCCTTCGAGCCGGAACTCGGCGGCTACCTGGAAGAGGTCACGCTCGCCTACGAGACCTGGGGCGAGTTGGATGCTACCGGAGAGAACGGCGTTCTCGTCGTCCACGCGTTGACCGGCGACTCCCACTGCTCGGGGGGCGCTTCTGAAACGTACAAGCGGGGCGGCTGGTGGGACGAGATGGTCGGGCCGGGGCGTCCCGTAGACACGGACGAGAACTTTGTGGTGTGCTCGAACGTGCTCGGTGGCTGCTCGGGGAGCACGGGCCCTGCTTCGCCCGACCCGGAGACCGGCCAGCCGTACGGGATGAGGTTCCCGGTCGTCACCATCCGGGACATCGTGCGGGCGCAGAAGCGGCTTCTGGACGACCTGGGGGTGAAGAAGCTCAGGACGGTTATCGGGGGGTCTATAGGGGGGCAGCAGGCGCTGGAGTGGGCGGTGGAGTTCCCCGGTTACGTCGAGAAGGCGGTGCCGATCGCGGCGAACGGCGCCCTGGGGCCGCAGGGGATCGCGATGAGCGAGCTCGGGCGTCGCGCCATCATGGCCGACCCTCTCTGGCGCGGTGGAGATTACTACGGGGAGAGGGAGGGCCCGGAGACGGGACTCGCCATCGCCCGCATGGCCGGGATGGTTACCTACCAGAGCGCCCCCGGCCAGTGGGAGAGGTTCGGCAGGAGGCCCGCGAGCCGTCCGGCGCTCTACGAAGAGTTTGGTGGCAGGTTCGAGATCGAGAGCTACCTCCACTACCAGGGCCGCGACCTCATCGGCCGCTTCGACGCGAACTCCTACCTGTACCTCACCCGCGCGATGGACATCTACGACGTGGGCTTCGGGTACTCCTCGCAGGACGAAGCGTACGAGCGCATAGAGGCCGAGGTGCTCTTCGTCGGCATCTCCAGCGATTCCACGACACCGACCACGCGGCGAACCTCTTCTCGCTCTCCGAGATGGGCAACATCTACACCCGCATCATGAACCCGACCACCGACATCTTCGAGCAGCGGGTCGCGCTGCTCGAGAAGGGCGTCGGGGCTCTGGCGACGGCCTCCGGGCAGGCGGCGGAGACGCTCGCCATCCTGAACATCGCGGGGGCGGGCGATGAGATCGTCTCGGCCGCCGGACTATACGGCGGGACCTACAACCTCTTCCACTACACGCTGCCGAAGATCGGCGTAAACGTAAAGTTCGTGGACGACCGGGACCCCGAGAACTTCCGCGACGCCATCACCGACAAGACGAAAGCCCTCTTCGCCGAGACCGTCGGTAACCCGTCGCTGAACACCCTGAACTTCGAGGGCGTGGCGGCGGTGGCCCACGAGGCCGGGATACCGCTTATCATAGACAACACCCTTCCCTCGCCGTACCTCGTAAACCCGCTGGAGCACGGGGCGGACATCGTCGTTCACTCGGCGACGAAGTTCATCGGCGGACACGGGACCTCCATCGGCGGCGTCATCGTCGACAGCGGGAGGTTCCCCTGGGACAACGGGAAGTTTCCCGGGTTCACCGAGCCCGACCCCTCCTACCACGGTCTCGAGTACTATCCGGTCTTGGGAGAGCTCGCGTACATCCTCAAGGCGCGAGTCCAGATGCTCCGTGACTACGGTCCGGCTTTGAGTCCTTTCAACAGCTTCCTCTTCTTGCAGGGTCTCGAGACGCTGCCGTTGAGGATGGAGCGCCACTCGCAGAATGCGCAGGCGGTCGCGGAGTTCTTGCGGGGCCACGACAAGGTAAACTGGGTCAACTACCCGGGTCTCCCGGATCATCCGACCCACGACCTCGCCCGCAAGTACCACCGGGAGGGGATGTTCGGCGCGATCCTCGGCTTCGGCATCGAGGGCGGCCTGGAGGCTGGCAAGAAGTTCATAGACCGGCTGGAGCTGCACAGCCTGCTCGCCAACGTGGGCGACGCGAAGAGCCTGGTGATACACCCGGCTTCGACGACCCACTCGCAGCTCTCCGTGGACGAGCAGGCGTCCACCGGGGTTACGGACGACTACATCCGGCTCTCGGTTGGCCTGGAGTCCATCGACGACATCCTTTACGACCTGGATCAGGCACTGAACGGAGCGTGAATAGATTGAAGAGACCCCTCGTCATTAAGTTCGGGGGCACCTCGGTGGGCGGCAGCGCGGAGATGGTCCGCGCCGCCAACGTAGTCGCCGAGACCGCCCAAAACGGTCCCGTGGCCGTGGTCGTCTCGGCGATGGCCGGAACCACCGATGCCCTGCTCGGCTACGCCGACGCGACCGCCGGTTCCCGAACTACGGTGGGGGAGACCCGCGAGGAAACCGTCGCCGAGCTTCATCGCACACTCGCCGAGCGGCACCTGCGAGCGGCCCGAGAGGCAGTTTCGGAGGAACATTTCCCCGAGGTCGAGGAGCGCATCTTCTCTCTTCTGGAACGGCTCGTCGAGGTGGTCGAAGAGCCGTCCGCCGATCCGTCCGCTAGACGGGATGGGATCGCGGTGTACGGCGAGCGGCTCTCGGCGGCCATCCTCGCCGGTGCGATAAGGAGCCTCGATATCCCCGCCGCGGTGGTGTCCGGAGATCCTATCGCCACGAACGGCGACTTTGGAGAGGCCGAGGTACTCGGCGAGGAGACCCGGCGGCGCGCGGGCGAGTACGCATGGCCTTTGCTGGAGGCGGATTCGGTCGCCGTGGTACCCGGCTACGTCGGGAGGGCGCCGGACGGTTCCGTTACCACGCTCGGGCGTGGAGGCTCGGACTTTTCGGCGACGGTTCTGGGGCGGGCGCTCGGTTCTTCTGAGGTCTGGATCATGTCCGACGTGGAGGGCGTTTTGGACGCCGACCCGCGCGTGGTGCCCGGCGCCACCCTGATGCCACAGCTCTCCTACCGGGAGGCGACCCTCTTCGCCACGCTCGGGGCGAAGATCCTGCACCCGAAGACGATGGAGCCGGCGTCCGAGGCCGGCATCGAGGTCTTCGTCCGCAACAGCTTCGACCCCGCCTCTCCCGGGACGCGCATCTCGGACCGCGGATATGGGGAGGGATTGCGCTGCGTCGCCCTGCGGCGGGACCTCGCTATCGAGATCCCCTGCACCCAGGGCCGCGAGCAGAGGGTCGCCTCGGTGGTATGCATCGGGATGCCCGAGGACGGAGACTTGGCGCGCGGCACGCGCTGTCTAAAGGAAGCGGGGATTCTTCCATTGCACGCGGGAGTCTCCAGCGCGGGACTGGTGTTCTTCGCGTCCAATGAAGCGGGGGAAGAGGCGTTGCGGACCTTGCATGCCGCGCTGATCCCGGCCGTCGGGACGGCCGCCGAGGAGGTCGCGTGAGGCGGGTCGAGCTGGTCCAGCTCGGCCTGGGCTACGTAGGCCGGGCGGTTGCCCAGAGCGTTATCGAGGAGCGCAAGCGCTGGCGGGAGGAGTGGAACCTCGACCTCCACTACCGCGCCGTCGCTGATACCTCGGGAGCCCTGGTGGGCGAGGAGCTTCTTCCCCAGGCGATACGCCTCAAGGAGGAGGGCGGCAAGCTCTCGGAGCTCGGCGTGGAGCCCGTGGAGGAGATTCTCGTCTCGGAGCCCGCGCCCGGTACGACGCGGGTGGTCGTGGACCTCGCGGTACACGGGGGGACCCTGGATCTGGACTTGCTCGGCGTGCGGAACGGGTCTTACTTGGTGCTCTCGAACAAGGGACCGCTCTCCGGGAGCAGCGCCGAGACTGAAGAGCTGCTGAGCCTGGCGGGGGACAGGCTCTGGTGCGAGGCGACCGTCGGCGCCGGGATGCCGATCATCTCGACCCTGGACATGCTCATGGACACCGGCGACGAAGTTCTGGAGATACGGGCCAGCCCGAGCGGTACTCTGGGCTTTATCATGAGCTCGGTCGAGAGCGGCCGGTCCTTCTCCGAAGCCGTAAAAGAGGCCGTGGACCTGCACTACGCCGAACCGGACCCCCGCGACGACCTCTCTGGCCTCGACGTGGCGCGCAAGGCCATAATCCTCGCCCGCATAATGGGCAAAGAGATAGAGCCCGAGGAGATCGCCTACGAGTCCCTCGTCCCCGAAGGTCTCGAAGAGGTTCCCTTAGAAGAGCTCATGGAGCGGCTCCCGGAGGCGGACGCCGAGTTCGCCGAGCGGATGAGCTCCGTAGAGGAGAACCACATGCTCCGGTACCTGGCCCGCATCCCGAAAGACGGACCCGTAGAGGTCGGATTGACGGAAGCGGCGGTCGAGAGCCCGTTCGGCCCCATAAAC
>JAIVIG010000424.1 GCA_020200675.1 Actinomycetota bacterium | reverse complement strand
CAAGAACCGGACCAGGTGCGAGCGTTTATCGTCGCCGGGCGGGATTCTCGGGCTCGGGGGAGGGCGTTTGCGGGGTTACTCTCCGGGAATCTTCGCGGGTGTGAGCATCCCGGACTTGACGAGTTCGAGGAACTGTTGTTGGGAGATCTCGAGGTACTCGGCGAACTGCTCGGGGCCCATGGGGCCGGTCATCGCGCTCTGCAGCATGTCCCGGGTGGTCTGCATGAGTTCGAGGGCGCGGTGGTGGTCTTCTTCTAGGCGGCCGGTCCAGGCGTCTTCGGCTTCTCGGGCGGCCTCTTCTAACGACTTGCCCTCCAGAATGAGGGCGGCGAGTTCGACGGCCCGGTAGGTGGGGGTCGCGAGGCGGCGTTGGGTGGGGGAGACGAGGCCCACGGTGGTGTTCAGGCTGACGACGTAACGCAGGAGGTTCGCTATCCTGCGGGCTTCTTCGTTCGTCACGCGCAGCTCCGCGCTTGCAGCTTCGCTCACTTTTTCTATCTCTCTGTTTGCCACGGTTTCTCTCTTTTCTAGGGTCGTCTAGCGAATTTTAGACGCTGTTAACGCTCGCTTCTAGTTGCCCGGCTCGTCGGCGGTAGCGACGCGCCCTTCGGGGGCTCCTGCGGCATCGTCTCTTTCTCCTCACTCTTGCCGCCCAAAGTGTCGCGGGCGAGCGACGCTATTTTTCGGGCCTTCGCGACGTTGTTCATCTTGAACATCGAGACGGTCGCCGGGTCGAGGTCGTCTGCGTCTTTGAGCCTGCCCGCGTGGATCGAGAGGAGTTGGGAGAGCGAGATCTCGTTGAGCATCTCGACGAGCTTGGCCTGTGTGAGCTGGAAGGAGGCTATCGGTTGGCCGAATTGCTCCCTCTCCTTGGCGTAGGCGAGCGCCGTCTCGTAGCAGTCCGTCGCCTGACCCAGGCCGTCCCAGCCCACCCCGTAGCGCGAGTGCGTCAGCACCGAGAGGGTCGAGCCCAGGCCGTTCGCCTCTGGCAGGCGGGCTTCTGCGGGGACGTGGCAGTCCTCGAGCTTTATGTGGGTCTGCCAGGCGGCCCTTTGTGAGCCTTTGCGGGGCAGGACGTCGGCGTTGTAGCCGGGGTTGTCGCCCTCGACCAGGAAGCAGGAGATTCTGTCGTCTTCGGTGCGGGCCCAGATCACCGCGACGTCCGCGAAGGAGGCGTTGCCGATCCACCTCTTCTCCCCGTTCAGGACGTAGCCGCCGCTTTCCTCGACCGCGGTCGTCGCAAGAGAGCCGGGGTCGCTACCCGCGTCGGGCTCGGTCAGGCCGAAGCATCCGACCTTCTCGCACTTCGCCATCGGGGGCAACCACCTCTGTTTCTGCTCTTCGCTCCCGAGGTTGTGGATCGCCGCCATCGCCAGACCGCTCTGGACGTGCAGAAAGGTAGACAAAGATCCCGAGCCCCGGGCCAGCTCGGCTATCGCGAGGCCGTAGGCCACGTTGCTCCACCCGGCGCAGCCGTACTCCTCCCCTATGGTGCCGCCCATGAGCCCGAGCTCTCCCAGACCCGGCAACAGATCGAACGGGAACTCGGCCTTGTCCCAGTACTCGGCCGCCGTGGGGATGACCTCCCGGTCGACGAAAGAACGTACCCTGTCCCGGATCTCCTTCTCCTCGTCCGAGAGGAGGCTACCGACGTTGATGAAATCCACCGGCTGCGTCCCTCGCCGGGTCTCCTCAGGTGTAATGGCCATATACTGTCCGCCTCTCCGCGCTCGAAACCGCCGCTTTCCGTTTCCAGCGGCGGCGTGTCCCTGCGGGCAACATAAGGTCCGGTAGCGCCTGTGTCAAGCTGCCCGGAACCGGTATGGGCGGTAGAATGCACCAAGAACGGATACAGTGTAATGTGCAACAAAGACCCTTTGAGTGTAAGAGGAGGAATTGTTTATGGTGGATTCTGGAGGAAACAGCGGAGAAACAGACGCCCCGATGCCGGGTACGACGGCGCCGTTCGAGATGTGGTCGGAGTGGCTCACGAACAACTTGGGTAACATGTCGGCGATGCCAGGCGCGAGCGTACCGTGGATGATGACGCCCGGCATCTCCACCGGCGCGGAAGAGAAATCCCTGCCCCAAGGGACCATAGCCAACGACCCGCTGATGTCGGCCATGCAAAAGTTGTCGGATGCCAACCCTTTGAGCAACGTAATACCGATTGACTGGGTAGAGATCAGCCGCGCCCTCCAGACCCTTTGGATGCGCGAGATGTCCGACCCCGCCCAGGCGATGCAGGTGGCTACGGACTACAACCGGCGCTTCTTCGAGGCGAGTATGGAAGTGTGGAGCGACACCGCGGCTCGCTTCTGGGGTTTGCCCCAACAGGAGGAGCGAAAGGAATCGAAAGAGGGCGACAAGCGCTTCTCCGCGCCGGAGTGGGACCAGAATCCCTACTACGAGACGCTAAAGCAGATGTATCTGCTCGCCTCGGATTACCTTCTCAAGGAGTCCGAAAGGACCAATGGGCAGGACACTGATGAGCAGCAGCGCCTCAAGTTTCACCTCAACCAGTTCGTGGAGGCGATGGCCCCCGTCAACTTCCTACTCACCAATCCCGCCGCTCTCAAGCGTGTGTTCGAGACGGGAGGGATGAGCCTTGTGGATGGCTCTCGCAACCTCATCTCGGATCTCGAGGATGGGAGTCTTAGCATGGTCGACTCCGAAGCTTTCGAGGTTGGCAAGGACCTCGCGACGACGCCGGGCAAGGTCGTCTACCGCAACAGGCTCATGGAGCTTATCCAGTACGAGCCACAGACCGAGAAGGTCCAGGAGGTGCCGATACTCTTTATTCCACCCTGGATCAACAAATACTACATCGTCGACTTGAGCCCCGAGAACAGCTTTGTCAAGCACATGCTGGAGCAGGGCTTCCAGTTCTTTATGGTTAGCTGGAAGAACCCCGACGAGTCGATGGCGGACGTCAAGTTCGAGGACTACATGCTCGAAGGCCCCATGGCGGCCGTAGACGTGATGCTCGATATCACCGGCGCGGACAGAGTAAACCCTGTCGGGTACTGTATCGGTGGCACGCTGTTGGCGATGATGATAGCTTATCTCGCGGATGGAGACGAGGAGGAGGGGCAAAAGCTCGGCCCACCCACCTTCATGGTCTCTCTCCAGGACTTCTCCGAGGTTGGGGAGATCTCGGCCTTAATAGATGAGCCTCAGGTAGAGGTCATGGAGATGCAGATGCTGGAGCAAGGCTATCTCGGCGGGCGCACCTTGTACAACACGTTCAACCTCTTACAACCGAGACAGCTGATCTGGGCAAACGTGATCAACAACTACCTTATGGGCCAGAAGCCGCCTGCTTTCGACATGCTCTACTGGAATGCCGACAGCACGCGTCAGGCCCGCGATGCCCAAGCCTGGTACACCAGGAACACCTATCTGGAGAACAACCTCGTGAAGCCGGGTGAGATAGAGTTTAACGGCCGTCCTCTGGACCTCGGCAAGATCACGGGCGACATCTACGCCGTGGCCGCTAAAACAGACCACATCGTCCCCTGGCGATCGGCCTGGAGTATCGGCAAGCTTACCGGCGGCAGCGTCCGCTTCACCCTGGCGGCTGGAGGGCATATTGCCGGCATGATGGCCCCGCCCGACAAGGCTAAGGGCTACTGGTCCTCCGAAGAGACCGGCTCTTACGAGACACCCGACGAGTGGCTCGAGCACGCCGAGCAGCACGAAGGCACCTGGTGGGAAGACTTCATAAGCTGGCTCGCGCCTAACTCCGGGGAGCAGGTAGACCCCCCGCAGTTAGGCAGTGAGAAATACCCGCCCATAGAAGACGCCCCTGGCACCTACGTCAGGGAGGAATAGGACCGAAGACCCGAGAGACACGAAGGAGGGCGGGGCTTCGCCAGTCCCGCCCCTTCTAGTTACCTGCTAACTCTCAATTCCTTGTCCTCGCTCGACACGAGGTCGGTCGTGAGCTCGGCTTGGGGCAGGGGGCAGATGTGGTCCCGCTCGCCGGCGATGTTGAGGAGCGGGCATGTGATCTCGGATAGGTCTACGCGGTGTTCGCGCAGTTGGATCTCGCCCTTGACCAGCTTGTTCTGCTGGTAGAAGTCACGGATCCACTGCTTGAAGGCGGCACCCGGGAAGGGCGTTCCGTCGCTGATCCACTTGTTCATGGCCTTCCACGTCTCCATGGGTTTCTCTTCGAGGAGGCACTCCCACATGGTCGCGTAGGTACCGACGTAGTTGGTTACGGGCTTGAGCATCTGCATGGCATGCTCGATGATCTCGTTCGGCACGTTCCCGAAGGACTCCACCAGGAGATCCGGGTCGAGGTGCTTCTCGTCTGTCCAGAGCCCGAGCAGCCCGGTCTTTTCGGAGGCGAAGTCGATAGGCGTGGTCAGCAGGATCAGGTTCGCAAGGGGCTCTCCGGGGAAGAGCGCCGCGTGCATCGCGGCCATCGTGCCGCCCATGCAGTACCCGAAGAGCGTGTACTGTTCTGCCCCGGACGCGCGGAGCACTTTCCTGGTCGCCGGCCTGAGGTAGTCGAGGACGTAGTCGTCGAACGAGAGATCCTCGTCCTCGTCGCCGGGGACGCCCCAGTCGAGCAGGTACACGTCGAAGCCCTGGCCGGTAAGGTACTCCACGAGGCTGTTGCCCGGCATGAGATCCAAGACGTAAGGCCGGTTGATTAGGGCGTAGACCATGAGGATGGGGACAGGGTGCTTCTTCTCGGCGTGCGGCTCGTAACGGTAGAGCCTGGCCTTGTTTTTTGCCCAGACGAGCTTCTTGGGCGTCTGCCCCGTGGGCGTCCGGGGTCCTTCGGACATGAGCCTGGTCCCCTCCGCACACTTCTCGAGGGTGTCCTGGATCTCGGGCGGCACCGCGTCTCGCCGCTCCACCTCTAATCTTCGTCTTTCGTCGTCGGACCTTCTACCACGACTCCCCACTCACCGGCTCCTACG
>JAIVIG010000423.1 GCA_020200675.1 Actinomycetota bacterium | reverse complement strand
GGGAGAAAGCTCGGAAGGAGTGGTGTCATGCAGTTGCTGTACATAGTCACCAAGGGGACGGGCGACGCTACTTTGGCCTCGGTCCCGCTGCACATAGCGGCCAACGGTTCGCTCGAGATCGGCCAAGAGGTCTCCGTGGTCCTGGCGGGGGACGCGACGGACCTGATCGTGGACGACAACGCGCAGCGGGTGGAGGGCGTGGGCGTGCCTCCCATGCGGGATCTTCTGAGCAAACTCGGGGAGCACGAAGTCCCCGTCTACGTCTGAAAGGGTTGCGCGGTCGCCCGTGGGGCGACGGAGGAGAGCCTGAAGGCCGTGGGCGGCACGTGGGCGGGACCGCCGGACGTGGCGAGGCTGTGCGCGGAGGCCGACAAGGTGGTTACCTTTTAGGCAAGAAACACCGGGCGTCACCCGGTTATAATCGCGACCTGGTTTTGCTACGATCCCTGGAGGGGAGAGTCATGAGACGAAGGAAGCTAACGGGTCGCGATATGTTCTACGTGCTCCGCACGGCGACTGCAGCGTTGCTCATAGCCGTCGCCGTGCTTGCCGGAGGATGCGGAGGAGGAGAGGACGCCAGCAGCCCGCCGGCGAACGAAGAGGTGGCCGAGCAGGACGTGGCGGAGCAGACGGAACCGGCACGGGAGGAGACGGCCTCTATCGGAGACGTCGTCACCGTGGGGGACGTACAGTGGTCCGTGACCGATGCCGAGGAGCTGGACGAGCTCGTCTCCAACAAGGGCGAGTACGAACCGGGGAACTTCGTCGTCGTGGACATTACCCTGCGCAACAACTCGAACCAGGATCTCACGGTAGCCACACCGTTCTTGACCTTGGTGGACGACCAAGGGCGCGAGTCCGAGGCCGAGATAGACACCAACTTCACCTACCTGTACCCGGAGGAGAACATGTTCGTGGGACAGGTCCGACCCGGCTCGGTCAAAGAGGGGAAGGCAATCTTCGCGGTGAACTCTGACGGCGAGGGCTTCGAGCTTCGGGTGGGTGGAGCCAGGTTCGCCTCGGATGAGACCGCCTCCATAGACCTGGGTATTTAGCCGTTCGGCACCTCAACTGACTCGTCGGCCTTCAGGCTTCCTTGGCCTCTAGGTCGCTTCGCACGCTCCATGTTCCGACGATACAGCCCATCGTGGTGGCTCCGTGCGCCACGATGGGCTCGCTACTGCTTCCTCTTGCTGGCGGTCCGACCGCTAATCCGATGGCTGGTCTTTGTTGTTCCAGTTGGTTGTGTTAGACACGTCCACCCATCCGGAGCCCCGCGGTTCGTTGGTTTCGTGCTTGAACTCCTCCGGGACGGGTGGGTTGTAGCTGTAGGTCGTCTCGAAGAGGAGGCCGTCCTCGACGAGCTCGCCGTCCTCTTCCACCTGCTTGTAGGTGGCCCACTTGATCCCCTTGCCCAGATCCTCATCGACCTTCTCGGACGTCATGCTCACCCTCTTGTCGGAGGGTTCCTCGCCGTAGATCTCGGCGACCATAAAGCCGTCCTCGTTGACGAACTGGCGGATGAGGATGTCCCCGTCGGTGTTGTTCTTGAACCTCATGTCCAGAGCGCCCCAGGCGTTCTCCACTTCCCCAAACCAGACGGTGGCGTCCAGGCCCGGTCTTATGTAGGGCAACTCGGCGTAGTGCGGGTTGCGCTCGACTATCTCCAGGCCCGCGTAGTTGGCGGCCATGAAGAGGGTCGAGGAGACCTGGCAAAGCCCGCCCCCGACCTCGTAGTCCACGCCGCCGTTGGCGAAGACCTTCGCGGGCTGATACTCCAGCGGCGATAGCACCTCGAGCGCCGAGAACTCCTCCCCCGGAGCCAAAACGGTGTTGTCTATGGCCCCGGCGGCGGTCTTCAGGTTGGACTGCCGGCCCTCGTCCGGGTCCCAGGCGTAGTCGGTGAAGAACTCCCCGAGGAGTACGCTCGGCGCGGGCTCACTGGCCGCTTCGTTCTCGACAGCTGCCCCTCCTCTGTTCTCCCCTTCGGAGACGGCGGACTGCCCCTCGCCCGGGACTACCTCGCCTGCGTCGTTCCACCGGAGAAGTTCGCCGTCGTCGAGCAGGTAGTCCACCAGCACTACCACGCCCAGCAGGAGAAGCGCGATCAGCGCGATACCCAGGATCCTACGCCGGCGCGTACGGTACCCGTACGCGCCGCCCTTCTTGGGGACGGTCCTGTGCTCACGCCTCCGGGGAGGATGAGAGTCGCCCTTCTTTCTGTTAATCTCTTTCACGATATCCGCCCCTCCAAAGGCACCGACTCGCTTGACCCGTCTCCGCAGGTCTAATCGACTGGCCGACGATCATTATCCAGTAGAATCAGGCGACTTTCAACGCCTTCGGCAATCTTAACAAATCTATAAAACAGTTCCAGGCCTGACGCCGTCATTTGGCAAATATGCTTTCTTCGCTCGCCGAAAGCCCACCCGGGTCTCCTGGCGTCCCGCGTTGCGTAGTAAGCTGTACGGGCCGCGTTATTGTAGAAGGCGTTGCTGGAGGTTCTTTGATGCTCGCCGAGCGTCGTTTCGCGATCCTGGCGTTCGTGTTCTTGATCTTGTTCTGGAGCTCGGCGTTCGGGGCTATAAAGGTCAGCCTGGAGTACGCCCCGCCGATCCTTTTCGCCGGGATGCGCACGCTCCTGTGCGGCCTGGTGGTAGCGCTCGCGGCGCTCGCGTGGGGTGGCCGGGCGAACTTGCGCCGCGACTGGCCGGTCTACCTCCTGCTCGCGGTGTTCAACGTGGTGCTCTTTATGACGTTGCAGACCTTCACCATCCTGTACATGCCGTCGGGATCGGCGGCGATAGTCATCTATCTGCAACCCATCCTCGTGGGCCTGGCGTCTTACCTGATCCTGGGCGAACAGCTCTCGGTCGCGAAGGTCGTGGGCCTGATGTTGGGCTTCTCGGGCGTCGTAGTCGTGAGCGCGGGAAGCCTCTCCGGGTCCTCGCTGGGGACGCCGCTCGGGGTGGCGTTCGGGGTCGGCTCGGCCCTCTCCTGGGCCCTCGGGACGGTCTACTTTAAGAGGTACGGGGAGAAGCTCTCGACGCTGTGGGCGGTAGCGGTGCCGTTCTCGGCGGGAGGCGTCGTCCTCACGGGGCTGGGGCTCGTGGTGGAACCCCTCTCGGCAATCTCCTGGACCGGAACCTACGCCGCGAGCTTCCTCTACACGGCGCTCGTCGGCACGGCGCTCGCGTGGATACTCTGGCTGGGGCTCGTGAACGCGGGCGAGGCGAGCCGGGTCTCGGCCTACGTGTTCTTCGTGCCGCTCGTCTCGGTCCTGTTGGGGGCGGTGTTCCTGGGCGAAATCCTGAGCCCCTGGCTCCTGGCCGGCGCCGCCCTCGTCGTCTGCGGCATATATC
>JAIVIG010000422.1 GCA_020200675.1 Actinomycetota bacterium | reverse complement strand
GGTGATGCCAGGGGACAACACGGTGATGAACGTGGAGCTTATAAGTCCAATAGCGATGGACGAGGGTTTGAACTTTGCGATACGGGAGGGTGGCAGGACGGTTGGCGCAGGCGTCGTCACCGAAATAGTGGAGTAGTAGAGAAGCTTTAGTAGCGTGGGGCGGGACGTTTCGTCTCGCCCCTGTGATTTGGAGGATCGTTGTGCGACAATTAGTAACACTGGCATGCGAGGAGTGCAACCGCCGAAACTACCACAGCCGGAAGAACCGGCGGAACACGCCGGACCGCATCCAGTTGAGGAAGTACTGTCCCTGGGACAAGCGGCATACGCTTCACCGGGAGACGAGGTAATAAGCAGAGGGCAGTAGCTCAGTTGGAAGAGCAGCGGTCTCCAAAACCGCAGGTCGGGGGTTCGAGTCCCTCCTGCCCTGCTTTCGAGAAATAAGCGAGGCGAGGAAGAGATGGGTAACAAACGAAGCTCCACCGTGGCTAAAGGCGGCGGCAAGGGCAAGGCACAGCAGCAGAGCAAGGGTCGGCTCGCGGGGACCGTAGAGTTCGTGCGCGGGGTTCGCGGCGAGCTCAAGAAGGTCAACTGGCCGAATCGGGACCAGCTCCAGCAGAGCACGGCGGTCGTTCTGATCATAGTGCTGTTGCTCACGGCGTACGTGGCGTTTTGGGACTACATCTTCTATTACCTCGCCAGACTCGTATTTGCGTAAAGGATTCAAGTTTTGAAGAAGTGGTACGTCGTCAACACGTATTCGGGGCACGAGAACAAGGTTCGCGCCACCATGGAGCGGCGCATAGACTCTTTCGGCCTGAAGCGGCACTTCGGCGACATCAGCATACCGACCGAGAGCGTCATCGAGATCAAGGACGGCAAGAAGGTTCCGACCGTTCAGCGTCAGTTCCCGGGCTACATTCTGGTGAACATGGACATGAACGACGATACCTGGCGTCTGGTCAGACAGACCCCCGGCGTCACCCAAATCGTGGGCGCCGGCGACAAGCCGACGCCCTTGAGCCGCGCGGAGGTCGAGCGCCTGCTGAGGCCGGCCGAGGCCGCCGAGGCGCGCGAGAAGGCCGTGAAGACCACCGTGGACTACTCGGTCGGTGAGACGGTCAGGGTCATCGCCGGTCCGCTCGCGGACTTTACAGGTGTGATCTCCGAGATAAACGTAGACCAGTCGAGGTTGAAGGTGCTCGTCTCGATCTTCGGGCGCGAAACGCCCGTCGAGCTCTCGTTCAGCCAGGTAGCCAAACTCTAAAGTAAACGGTTAGAGAGGAACTAGTATGGGTAGAAGACGTGGCGGCAGGCGTGTCGCGCGCAAGCTAAAGTTACAGATCACGGGCGGCCAGGCCAATCCCGCGCCGCCGGTCGGCCCGGCGCTGGGCCAGGCGCAGGTGAACATCGGCGAGTTCGTGCGGCAGTTCAACGACGCCACGCGCGACCAGATGGGCCAGGTGGTGCCCGTGGAGAGCTAGGAGCATGGGGATAACGGTCAGTGGGTAAGAGACTTTTAGAGCAGAGGCAGAGGATAGACACCGAGCGGCTCTACACGCCGCGCGAGGCATTGGAGCTTCTCAAAGAGCTCGAAGGGGCCAAGTTCGACGAGAGCGTCGAGGCTCACGTCAGGCTTAACGTTGATCCTCGCAGGGCGGATCAGATGGTGCGCGGGACGCTGATGCTCCCGAACGGCACGGGCAAGACCCGCCGGGTCGCGGTCTTCGCGGTCGGGGAGAACGCCCGGGAGGCCGAGGAGGCCGGGGCGGACATCGTGGGCTCCGACGACCTCGCGGCGCGCATCCGGGACGAGGGCTTCATGGACTTTGACGTCGCGGTTGCGACCCCGGACCAGATGAGCGTCGTGGGTCGTCTGGGTCAGATCCTCGGCCCGCGCGGGCTCATGCCGAACCCGAAGAGCGGGACGGTCACGCAGAACGTCGGGCGGGCGGTCGAGGACATAAAGCGCGGCAAGATCGAGTACCGGGTCGATCGGTACGGGATCATCCACGGCATCGTCGGCAAGAAGTCGTTCGACATCGACAGTCTGGTCGAGAACTACTTCGCCCTGCGCGACGAACTCCAGAGGGTGCGCCCGGCGGCGGTCAAGGGCCGGTACTTCAAGTCGATCGCCGTCTCGACGACGATGGGACCGTCGATCAAGGTTGACCCTTCGATAGAGAGGGATTAGTATCTCGTTCGCGTAAGAACAAAAACTTGTAGGCCAGAGACAGCCGGGACCTTCTAACCGAGGGTTTAATGATCCGGCCGAGGTCGCGGAGATTCGAGGGATTTATAGAGCCCCGGGCGCCTCTGCGGCCCCGGGGCTTTTAGTAGTGGAGGAGCTTTAGAGAGTGAATCGGGAAGAGAAAGCGCGGGTGATCGAGGAGCTCACCGAGAAGCTGAGGGGTGGCTCCGTGGTGCTCGTGGACTACCAGGGCATGAACGTGGCTCAGAGCACACGTCTGAGGGCGCGGAGCCGCGAGTCGGGCGTGGAGTTCGTGGTCGCGAAGAACACGCTGGCGCAGCGGGCCGCGAACGAGGCAGGGGTCGAGGGCCTTGAGGAATTCCTCGTGGGACCGACGGCGGTAGCCTTCGCCGAGGACCCGGTCGCGGGCGCGAAGCTTATGAGCGAGTTCTCGGATGAGATCGAGACCTTCAAGATCAAGGGAGGCATCCTCGACGGCGGCCGGGTCATGGGGGCCGAGGACGTCGTGGCGCTCAGCAGGCTCCCCGGGAGGGAGCAGCTCCTCGCCCAGCTGCTCGGCGCGATACAGTCCCCGCTCGCCGGGCTGGTGACGGTGCTCAACGCGCCTACGAGGAACCTGGCGGTCGTCCTCAACCAGATAGCCGAGCAGAAGAGCGCCTAAGCGTGTAGTAGTTAGTCTGAGTAATAGCGGTAAACAGCGAGTCAGGAGGACTTGAGATGGCACTAAGCAATCAGGAGATAGTCGACGCGATCAAGGAGAAGTCGGTCCTGGAGATCTCCGAACTGGTCAAGATGTTCGAGGAGGAGTTCGGGGTCTCGGCGGCGGCGTTCGCGGCGGCTCCGGCGGCGGGCGCCCCGGCCGGCGACGGCGCGGCGGCGGCCGAGGAAGAGCAGACCGAGTTCGACGTGATGCTCCAGTCGCCGGGCGACAAGAAGATACAGGTCATCAAGGAGGTCCGCGCCGCGACCGGTCTCGGTCTGAAGGAGGCCAAGGCGCTCGTGGACGACGCGCCGAACCCCGTCAAGGAGGGCCTCTCCAGGGAAGACGCCGAAGCCCTCAGAGACCAGCTCCAGGAGGCCGGCGCCACCGTGGAGCTCACGTAAGAGCAGTGCTACGGCGCTAGCGCGACGGTGGCGTCGCGCTAGCGCGCACGGAACATCCGTGCTAAACTCCGGGCGCTGATCCGGCAAGGGTCGGCGCCCACAATATATTCCGTTGTTTTTGGCTGCGGGTACCTTGACTTCCAGGAGAGTGGGAGTTAAGATATCCTATTGCGTGTTTAGCCGTTCTTCAACGATCACCCCTGGAGGAGAGCTGGTTTGGTGACCCCTGTCGTGCGCCGGAAACGGCACCCTTATGCCCGGATGCAGACCAATTTTGAGCTACCTAATCTAATAGAGATACAGAGGACTTCCTTCGAGAAGTTCCGCACCGAGGGGATACGTCGGACCCTCGTGGAGATTTCCCCGATAGAGGATTATACGGGGTCGTACGCCGTGGAGTTTGGTGAGCCTCATTTCGACGAGCCGCCCTTCTCGGTTGAGGAGTGCGTCTCCAAGGACAAGACGTATTCGGCGCCCCTTTTCGTGCGGGTGCGCTTTATCGTCAAGGAGACCGGAGAGCTGCGGGAGCAGGACGTCTTTATGGGCGATTTCCCGCTCATGACCGATTCCGGGACCTTTGTCATCAACGGGACCGAGCGGGTCGTGGTGACGCAGCTCGTGCGGTCGCCGGGGGCTTACATAATGGAGCCCAAAGACGCGACCAAGCAGGTCTTGACCGCGAGCCTCATGCCGAGCCGGGGGTCCTGGCTCGAGTTCGAGGTCGAGACCAAGGGATACGTCTCCGTCCGCATCGACCGCAAGCGCAAGCTGCCGGTCACCGTGCTTCTCAAGGCGCTCGACATGGGTGGTCCCGAGGAGTTGATGGCGCGCTTCGAAGACTCCTGGCTCATGCGCAATACCTTGGAGAGGGACGACACCACTTCCAGGGAGGAGGCGCTTCTCGAGGTCTTCCGGCGGCAGAGGCCGGGGGAACCGGTGAACATAGAGAACGCGCAGAACCTCGTGGACGGGCTCTTCTTCGACCCCAAGCGCTACGACCTGTCGGAGGTCGGGCGCTATAAGGTCAACAAGAAGCTCAAGCTCGACGTTCCAGACGACGTGTACACGCTCACCATCGAGGACATCGAGGCGTTGTTGAAGCGCCTCATGGAAACTGCCGAGGGTCTCGCTGACGAGGACGAGGAGTTCGGCCGCATCAACTACGAGCGGGTCCGGCATAAGCTCGACGAGTACGAGCACTTCGGGAATCGCAGGTTGAGGACCGTGGGCGAGCTCGTGCAGGAGGCTTTTCGGATCGGGATGTACCGCATGGAGCGGGTCGTTCGCGAGCGGATGACCACGCAGGACGCGGATACCATAACGCCGCAGAGCGTCGTCAACACCAAGCCTGTTGCCAGCGCGATCAAGGAGTTCTTCGGCTCCTCGCAGCTCTCGCAATTCATGGACCAGACGAATACGTTGAGCGGTCTGTCGCACCGCCGGCGCTTGAGCGCGATGGGCGCGGGCGGGTTGTCGCGCGAGCGGGCCCCAATAGAGGTGCGCGACGTGCACCCGACGCACTATGGGCG
>JAIVIG010000008.1:5619-19959 GCA_020200675.1 Actinomycetota bacterium | reverse complement strand
CCTCTGAATAAGCGACGGTCAGGTAGCTCAACAAGAGGAGCACGAAGACGGACGGGATCACGAAGAAAGACCCCGCGACGATGCCCCCCAAAGTCCCGTGCAGCCGCCACCCGATGTAGGTCGCGACCTGCTGGGCCTCAGGACCGGGGAGCAACATGCAGAAGTTCAGCGTCCGCAAGAACTGCCCCTCAGAAACCCAACGCTTCCTCTCGACCAGCTCCTCGTGCATGATCGCGATCTGCCCCGCGGGACCGCCGAAGTTGATGAACCCGAGCTTCACCCAGAACCAGAACGCTTCTTTGAAACCTACGGCCTTGATCTTCTCCAAGCGCATCTCCTATAGAACCCGACGCACCAGCATCTCAGAGTAACCGTGGTTACACGAGAGGTCAAGCGAAGGTTCTGGGTAACGTATTGGGGGTACGTTGCTTTCGGGCTAGCGAGGAGGCGAGATGAGCGAGGAGCAGGACGGGCCGATAGTAAAACCGTTGCCGCCGGAGCTGTTCTACGATCACGGCGGCAACGCCGAGACGCGCTGGGAAGCTATGTCGGAGGGGGGCTACGCGACCCCTAACGACCGCTTCTACGTCCGCAGCCACAGCCCGACCCCGAAGATAGACGTGGCGTCCTGGACGTTGCGCATCGAGGGACCGGGTGTCTCGCGCGGCCTGACTTTGGGCTACGAGGACCTTCTCGCGCTGACGGCCGTCTCCGTGACTCGGGCGTTGGAGTGCGCCGGGAACGGCCGTGTCTTCTTCGCGGAGCAGGAGGGCCGGGAAGCGGAGGGAACACCGTGGAGGCTCGGGGCAGTCGGCGTGGCCGAGTGGACGGGAGTGCCGTTGCGACATCTACTGGAGGAGGCCGGGCTCTTGTCGTCGGCGGTCGAGGTGATGCCCGAGGGCCTGGACGAGACCCGGCTCGCGCGCCCGCTGCCGAGGGAGAAGGCGCTAGCCGACGGGACCATCCTCGCCCACACGATGAACGGGGAGAGGCTGCCGCCGGACCACGGGTACCCGGCGCGCGTGGTCGTGCCCGGCTGGTCGGCGGTGGCGAGCGTGAAGTGGGTCGGCAGGATCTTCGTCTCCGACGAGCCCCTCCTCACCTACTGGAACACCGAGGAGTACGTCCTGATCGGCCCGGATTACGAGCCCCAGGAAGGACCGGGACGCGGCCCCGCTATAACGGTCACGTACGTCAACAGCGCCCTCGAGCTCCCCTGGACCGCCCTGCTCCAAAGAGGTCCCAACACCATCACCGGCCGCGCCTGGTCGGGAGCAGGGGCCATCTCCCAAGTCGAGTACAACATCGACGGCACGGAGTGGCAACCGGCGCGCCTCACCGGTCCCAACATACCCGGGGCCTGGACACGCTTCGAGTTCGACTGGGAAGCCCACCCCGGAGAGCACGAGCTAAGATCCCGGGCAACCGACGAAAGAGGCAACACCCAGCCGCACAGCGTCCCATACAACGAGCAAGGCTACCTTTACAACGCCGTCGTAGCACATCCAATAGCCGTCAGCCATTAGCAATCAGCTTTCACCTTGTTGTTTTAGCAACCACTGGCTGCTCACCGCTCCCCACAACTGTGGCCCAAACCTCTCGACGTGACGCCATAAATTCGATACCAGGTCCCAAAGACAACCGGGCAAGTACCCTGCTCGAATGCCGCACTAACCTACGGCGTAGCTGATGGCTGACCGCTGAAAGCTGACAGCTATCAATGATGTATCCAGGCTTCGGGGTCCTGGGTGAGATCTCCGATCGGGGCGGGGAGCGAGCCTTCGACCAGTAGCCGCCGGCGGCGCCCCGCTGGGTGCGCACGATACCGGAGTGCTTGAGGTCCAGCAGGATGTTCTCCATGAACTTCTTGGGTATGCCCTGCTCCTTGGAGATGCGGTCGCCTTTCAGCGGCCCCTTCCCATCGGCCGCCGCGCGTGCGAGCTCCGCCGCCGCCCGTAGCGCGTAATCTGCTCTCGCCGAAACCTGCAATGCTCTTACTTCCCCCGTCCCTAAACCGTGTTCTCAGCCATCCCCGCGCTCCCGCCCGGACCGCGGCTCGTTCTCACGTGCGCTCAGCGAGGTCAAAACGAAGAAGTAAGATCCAACCAGTATCCCCACGAACAGGATCATTGCCCCCGCGAACTGCACGTACTCGGACAACACAGCCTCCTCTCTCGACCACTACCAGGCACCATCGCACGCCCACAAGCATTCTACGACAGCTAGTAGAACCGCGTCAGCAGGAACCGTCGTCCTGCCCAGCCTGCCGCCACACCGTCGCCGGAGTACCCTCGCAATATTAAGATAGTTTAAGAAAAACATAGAAGAAATTGCGTTTGAGGCGTTGACTGCAAAAGTTGTCGGTGAAAGAATACGCGCGTGATACGAGATATCTTAGCTCCGGGAGGTAGGAGAATTTGAGAAAGTTGATGATATCGGTGGTGCTGTTGGCGATGGCGATGGCCGCCCTCGCCCCCGCCGCCGTGGCACAGGTCACCCAGGACACGGGTCAAGAATCGGTAGCGGGCGAGATCGGGCAAGACTTCAACATCGAGAGAGACGCCGGCGAGGAAATCCCGCAGGTCGCGACGACCAGCGAGGTGCCGCCACCTCCCCCATCACCCGCTCCTGCTCCTGCTCCCGCACCTGCTCCCGCGCCTGCACTCGCTCCTGCACCCGCTCCCGCACCTGCCCCTGCGCCCGCTCCGGCCCCCGCACCCAAGGCCGAGACTCCGAAGGCCGAGGCAAAGGCGGAAGCTCCCAAGGCCGAGGAGAAGAAGGCCGAGGAGAAGAAGGAGCTGCCGAAGACCGGCGGCAACGGCCCCGCCTCGCTGTTCGCGCTCGGCACCGGCGGCCTCCTCCTGGCCGGTGGGCTGCTGGCTCGCAGGCTCGCCAGGTAAGAGCAACTCCGATCTAGAAGAAGCGAGAGGCCCCTTCGGGGGCCTTTCTCGTTCACGGGCGGAAGAACGAAGAGCGCGCCTCGGTCGTCGACTCGATCAGGGCTAAGCACCCGATCCTCTCCCTCGCGCCAGGTCCGGCACGAAGCGCGCCTTCTGCTCCTCGTTCTTATAGGCAAGGATGGGCAACGTGCCCGCACTCGTATGCACCGCGAGCGTAACCACAACATCCGCGTCGACACGGCTGATCTCCTCGATCATCAACACGTAAGAGAGAAAGTCCGTACCACCCCGCCATACTCCTCCGGCACGCACGGTCCCATAAAGGCGGCTGCGGAGAGCTTCTCGAAAACCTCCGCAGGGTACCGCGCCTCCCGGTCCCATTCGGCGGCGTAAGGGGCAACCTCCCAGTCGGCGAAAATGTCTATGAAGCGCGTAGCGGGCGCGACCGGCGCTCGGTTAGAATGTTTCGTACCGAAGGGGAAGGGAAGCACAGCAGAGGAGCGTGGCGATGTTAGTCAAGGACGAACTTCTCGACAAGGTCGTTGCCCGCGTGCGAGAGCAGTTGCCCGAGGATCAGGCACCGCAGGTCGAGGAGTTCGTGCGCCAGTACTACGGCTGGGTCTCTCCAGAAGATTTGAGCGAGCGCTCTCCAGTGGACGTGTACGGGGCGGCCGTAGCTCACTGGAACTTCGCGCGCCAGCGAGAGCCCGGCTCGGCCAAGATCCGGGTGTACAATCCGCGGTTCGAGGAGCACGGCTGGCAGTCGACCCACACCGTCGTAGAGATGGTCAACGACGACATGCCCTTCCTCGTGGATTCGACGAGGATGGAGATCAACCGCCAGGGGTACGGGATCCACCTGATGCTCCACCCCGTGATGAGGGTGCGGCGCGACCCCGAAGGCCGGCTCTTCGAGGTACTGGGCCCTGACTCCACCGACGAGGACGCTATCTCCGAGTCGGTCATACACGTGGAGGTGGACCGGCAGACGGAACCCGAGGTGCTGGAGCAACTGCGCGAATGCATCGAGAAGGTCCTCGAGGACGTGCGCGCGGCCGTCGAGGACTGGCCCCAGATGCGCGAGAAGGCCCGTGACATCGCCTCCGGGTTCGAGGAGGCGCCGGTAGAGGAGAGCGAACTCGCCGAGGCCAGGGCGTTTCTGGAGTGGATCGCCGACGACAACTTCACTTTCCTGGGCTACCGCGACTACGACCTGCTCGCGCAGAACGGCGAGGACCAACTCCGCTCCGTACCGGACTCCGGCCTCGGCATCCTGCGGGAGACGAGCCCGCAGCCCGCCTCCCAGAGCTTCGCCAGGCTGCCGCCCGAGGTACGAAAACTAGCCCGCACCCCCGACCTCCTCAACCTCACGAAGGCCAACACGCGCGCCACCGTCCACAGGCCGTCTTATCTGGACTACGTCGGCGCCAAACGTTTCGACTCCTCGGGCGAGGTCACCGGCGAGCAGCGCTTCCTCGGCCTGTACACCTTCTCCGCTTACAGCGCGAGCGTGCTGGACATACCGCTCGTCCGCCGCAAGGCAAGTTACGTCCTGGAGCGGGCGGGCTTCCCTCCAGGGAGCCACAACGAGAAAGACCTGATGGAGATCCTCGAGACCTACCCGCGCGACGAGATGTTCCAGATCTCCGAGGAGGAGCTGTTCGAGGTGGCAATAGGGATACTGCACCTCCAAGAGCGCCAGCGCGTCCGGCTCTTCGTGCGGCGCGACACCTACGAGCGCTTCTTCTCCTGCCTGGTCTACGTTCCGCGCGACCGGTACAACACCGACATCCGGCAGCGCATGCAGGAGATCCTGCGGGACGCTCTCGGCGGCGAGAACGCGGTGTTCGACGTCCGGCTCTCCGAGTCCGTGCTCGCGCGGTTGCACTTCATCATCTACACCGCGCCGGGCGACGTCCCCGACTACGACGTGGACGAGATCGAGGCGCGCCTCGTCGAGGCGACCCGCTCGTGGACGGACAACCTCCACGACACCCTGATAGAGCAGTGCGGGGAGGAGCGCGGGAACGAGCTCTTCCGCGCCTACCGCGAGGCCTTTCCTCCAGGCTACCGCGACGATTACCTCGCCCGGACGGCCGTGATCGACGTACGCAGGATCGAGGGGCTCTCGTCCGGGAACGACCTCGGCATGAGCCTCTACCACCCGCTCGAAGCGCCCGAGGACTTCCTGCGGTTCAGGCTGTACCGTCTCGGAGCCCAGATCTCGCTCTCCGAGGTCATGCCTCTTCTGGAGGACATGGGCGTCGAGGTAGCCGACCAGCGCCCGTACAAGGTAGAACCAGCCGGAGAGACGCCCGTCTGGATCAACGACTTCGGTCTGGTACACGAGTCGCAGGGCGAGCTGCAGACCGACCAGGTAAAGGAGATCTTCCAGGACGCCTTCGCCCGGGCCTGGCGTGGGGCCGTGGAGGACGACGGGTTCAACCGGCTGGTCCTGAGAGCCCAGCTCACGTGGCGCCAGATCACGATCCTCCGCGCCTACTGCAAGTACCTGCGCCAGACCGGAACCACGTTCAGCCAGAGGTATATGGAAGAGACCCTGGCCGCGAACCCGCGCATCACCCGGCTCCTGGTGGAGCTCTTCGAAGCCCGCCTCGACCCGGACCGCCAGCAGCGCGCGGAAGGGGAGACGGAACGCCTGACCTCGGAGATCAAAGAAGCCCTCGACGCGGTCGCGAGCCTTGACGAAGACCGCATCCTGGCGAGCTTCCTGAACGTCATTTCAGCCACCCTGCGCACGAACTACTTCCAGAGCGGGCCGGACGGAGAACCGAAAGATTACCTCTCTTTCAAGCTCGACCCGGCGCGCATCCCCGAGCTTCCCCTCCCGCGCCCGATGTTCGAGATCTTCGTCTACTCGCCGCGAACCGAGGGGATACATTTGCGGGGCGGGGAGGTCGCGCGAGGCGGCATCCGCTGGTCCGACCGCAGGGAGGACTTCCGCACCGAGATCCTGGGCCTCATGAAGGCCCAGACGGTGAAGAACGCCGTGATCGTGCCGGTCGGCGCGAAGGGCGGGTTCGTGGTCAAGCAACCGCCGGCGGACGGAGGCCGCGACGCGCTGACCCAAGAGGTCGTCGCCTGCTACCGCACCCTGATCTGCGGCATGCTCGACCTGACCGACAACCTCGCCGGCGACCGCGTGGTCCCGCCCCCGCAAGTGACACGCTACGACGGCGACGATCCGTACCTCGTCGTGGCCGCCGACAAGGGAACCGCGACCTTCTCGGACATCGCCAACGGCATCTCCGCCGAGTACGGCTTCTGGCTCGGCGACGCCTTCGCCTCCGGCGGCTCTACGGGCTACGACCACAAAGCAATGGGCATTACCGCGCGCGGCGCGTGGGAGTCGGTGGAGCGTCACTTCCGGGCGCTCGGGGTAAACGTGCAGAGCACCGACTTCACCGTGGTAGGTATAGGCGACATGTCCGGTGACGTCTTCGGCAACGGCATGCTGCTGAGCAGGCACATAAAGCTCGTCGGCGCCTTCAACCACATGCACGTCTTCCTGGACCCCAAACCGGACCCCGAAGCCAGCTTCGAGGAACGCGCGAGGCTCTTCGGCTTGCCGCGCTCCTCGTGGACGGACTACGACACGGACCTCATCTCCAAGGGCGGCGGGGTCTTCCCGCGCTCGGCGAAGTCCATCCCCCTCTCCCCGGAGGTACGCGAGCTGCTCGACGTCGAGGACGAAGCCCTGACGCCCAACGAGGTTGTAAACGCCTTGCTCAAGACCCGGGTAGACCTGTTGTGGAACGGGGGCATCGGTACCTACGTGAAGGCGAGCGTGGAGACCCAGGCCGAGGTGGGCGACAGGGCCAACGACGCCGTGAGGGCCAACGCGAACGAGCTCGGGTGCCGGGTGGTCGGGGAGGGAGGGAACCTCGGATTCACGCAGCGGGGGCGGAACGAGTACGCCCTCAACGGAGGCCGCATCTACATGGACGCCATCGATAACTCGGCCGGCGTCGACTGCTCCGACCACGAGGTCAACATCAAGATACTGCTCGACGCCATCGTCGAGAACGGCGACATGACCGTAAAGCAGCGCAACGAGCTGCTCGCCAGCATGACGGAGGAAGTGGGGCAGCTCGTCCTGCGAGACAACTACCAGCAGGCCCAGGCCATAGACCACGCCCTGGCCCTTACTCGCCCGATGGTAGACGTACACGCCCGCTACATCCGCGCCCTCGAGCAGTCCGGCAGGCTCAACCGCGAGCTGGAGTTCCTGCCGGGCGACGAGGAATTGGGAGAGCGGAGGTCTAACGGCGTGGGGCTGACCGCACCCGAGCTAGCCATCCTGTTGTCGTACTCCAAGATCACGCTGTACAGAGAACTACTCGAGTCGGACGCGCCGGAGGACCCGTACCTCTCCGGCGAACTGGAGCGGTACTTCCCGACTCCCCTGCGCGAACGTTTCCGCGAGCAGATACGGGAACACCGCCTGCACCGCGAGATCACCGCGACCCATGTTGTCAACAGCATGGTGAACAGGTGCGGCACCTCCTTCGCCTTCCGCCTGGGAGAGGAGACCGGGGCGGCGGGACCGGAGATCGCGCGAGCGTACACGACTGCCCGCGAGATCTTCGGCCTGCGCACTCTGTGGGCGGAGGTAGAAGCCCTCGACAACCAGGTCGATACCGGAACGCAGACGAAGATGTTCCTCGAAGCGCGCAAGCTGGTCGAACGCGCGACGCGGTGGCTCTTGCGCAACCGCCGGGCACCCCTCGACATCGCCGCCACCATCTCCTACTTCTCCGAAGGAGCGGCGGAGCTTACCGAACGCATCCCCGAGCTCATGCTCGACGGCGACCGGGAAGCGATGGAGCGCGCGACCGAGCAGATGGTCCAAGCGAACGTTCCACCGGAGCTCGCGAAGCGGGCGGCTATCCTGGGTGCGATGTTCTCCGCGCTGGATATAGTGGACGTCGCTGGCGCAACCGGTCAACCCCTGGAAGCCGTCGCCGCAGTCTACTTCACTTTAGGCGACCGGCTGAAGCTCCACTGGCTGCGCGACCACATCGAGGCGCTTCCCCGGGACAACCGCTGGCGAACGCTCGCGAGGTCGGCGCTACGCGACGATGTCTACAGCCAGCAGGCCGCGCTCACCGCCGAGATCTTGCGCAGTGTGCCTGAGGAGCTTCCCGCCCTCGAACGCATCAACGCCTGGGTGGACACCAACCCGGGGCCGGTGGAACGCGCCCTGCAAGTCTTGTCGGACATCAACTCAAGCGGGACCTTCGACCTCTCGACACTCTCGGTGGCGCTACGGGAGATCCGCAACCTCACGATGTCCTCCGGCGCCTCGCCCGCGGAGATGGAAGCGTACGCCCGCTAAACAGCCGAACAAGGGGGACGGCGCTGCAGAAGAATTTAAGGCATCTCCCGCCAGTTCTCGAACACCGTCGCCGGGAACCGTGCCTTCCGGTTAGCGAACTCCGCCGCCCGCTCCTTGATCTCCTGCTGCGCCTTGCCAAGCTCGAAGTCCATGAGTCTCCCGGTTGGTTTGGAGCTTCTCTCGCCGATGTACAGTGAGCGGGAGTCACTATCAAACTACCAGGGCACGATTTGCCTCTTTTGTGTTCGTCGTTCCTCGCTATCCTTATCTCGTGGGCTTGCTCGTAGCCATACTCTCCGATACGGACGTTCTCGGTCCAGTCGCCGGCTTGCCCCCTCGTGTCCTTCCACGGGCAATCTTTTCTTACTTGAAGAAGGCGGATCTCATCCTTCACGCGGGAGATGTCGGAAGAGCGACCCTTCTCGACGAGCTTGCCGCTTACGCTTCCGTCTGCGCCGTCAGAGGTAACCGGGACCTGGAGCCATCCGTTATAGACCTTCCGGAAACCCTGGAGCTCGAACTCGGCGGCATCTCCGTGGTCGCGGTTCACGACTCTGGTCACAGGCGGGGACGCCGCAGTCGTCTTAAGCGCCGTTTTCCGAACGCTCGCGCAATCATCTTCGGGCACTCGTGCATACCCGGGCTCGAGGATGAGGATGGTCTTCTGCTCCTCAATCTCGGCAGCGCATTATCCACCTTAGCCCTGCTCCGCATAGAGGAAGACGGAGAAGTGTATGGTGAGATAGTCGATCTCGAAAGCGGCACGCATCACCCGGCAGGACACTATCCACCGCTTAGCACCGAGCGTCCGAAGGGCGCCGACTTCACCGCTGCCACCAAAAAGCTGCTGCTAGAAAAGGCCGATCACAAGTGTCGGGTTTGCTCTTCTAGGGAATCGCTCGAGTTCGATCATATCGTCCCTGTTTCGGAAGGTGGGAGCGGGGGGCGGGAGAACGGCCAGGTTCTGTGCCACCGCTGCCACGTAGAGAAAACCGGCAAAGATCGCCGCCGACAGGAGCTAAACGAGCGCCTGGAGAAGGAGCCGGCCAGAATTATTCCCGACGACAGAGTCGACTGGGTCTTCGAGACCCTCTCCGGGTGGGGGGCTTCTCTACCCATCCGACGAGAAGAGCTATACGGGCTTACCGTGGAGCGTTTGGTAGCCAAATTGCTCGAAAAAGAAGCCGATTACCTGGCATTGGATCTCGTCCGGGGGTATCTCTCGAGCGCTCACGACAAATACTACGGCATCCGTTCTTATACCGATCTTTGACAAGTAAAGACTGTCGTATCCTGCCTGCTACGTAGATCTCAGCGTGGAGTACACCTTCGCTAAGAGTTCCACTGCAAAGCCTTCCGATGCTCAGCAGCGCGTTCGACGTAGTTGCGCACGCCGCGAGCTATGTCCTGTGTTTGCTCCTCGGTCACCTCTCTTGCCTGCTTGGCTGGGGCTCCGATTATGAGACTATGGGCGGGGAACTCGCGTCCTTCGGGGACGAGGGTGCCGGCCGCCACGATCGAGCCCTCGCCTATCTTTGCTCCGTTGAGGATCGTGGCGCTCATCCCGATCAGGCAACCGTCCCCGATCTCACAGCCGTGCACGACCGCCCGGTGGCCTACGACACACCTCTCGCCCACTACCGCCGGATACCCTGGATCCGCGTGTAGGACGCAACCGTCCTGGATGTTCGTGCGCGCCCCTATCCGGATCGGCTCCGTGTCTCCCCGCAACACAGCCCCGTACCAGACGCTCGACTCCTCCCCCAAGTACACCGCCCCGATGACGTAGGCTCCTGGCGCGACGAAGGCGGACTCCGCAACTTCCGGCCTCTTATCGCCGAAGGGGAGCAAACTCCCGATGGAGCTATACCTCCACCAGCACAGCGTCGCCCTGGCTCCCGCCGGAGCAGGTGGCCGCGAGGGTTCCGCCGAACTTGCCGAAAGGCTTCCGCGCCGCCCCGAGGATTACCGCCCGTCCCACCGTTGTTCCTCCATCGCTCGAACTTGCCGTCGCCAGTTTATCGGAAGACGCCGAGTTTAGTAAGATATGGTTCAGGAAAGGTAGCTCTGCAGGGGAAAGCAAGGCACCAGGAGGAGGAGAGGCTATGGCGAACATCGGTGACTACGCGACGACCTACGAGAACTTCGAGTGGGAGACGCCCGAGCGGTTCAACTTCGGCCGGGACGTGATCGACGCTCTGCCGGAGGATCGTCCGGCTATGATCTGGCTGGGCGTTGACGGCGATGAACGCCACCTGACCTTCGGGGACTTCTCCCGCCTCTCCAACAAGTTCGCCAACGCAGCAAGGGATCTCGGCATCGAACGCGGCGACCGGGTGATGGTGACTTTGGGCAAGGTACCTGAGTGGCACGCGGTTCTCCTCGGGCTCCTGAAGCTCGGGGCGATAGCTATCCCCTCCTCCCCGATGCTGCGCGCGGGCGATCTGAAGTTCCGGACGGAACACTCCGGGGCAGTTGCCCTCATCTCCGGCCCCGAGAGCGTGGAGGAGATCGAGAAGGTACGCGACGAGGTCCCCAACCTGCAACACCTCGTGCTCTTGGGGGAAGAGTGGGAGGGCTGGGAATCGTACGAAACGCTCGTAGACGACGCCTCCGAAGACTTTACCGCCGAGGACACCGCCTCTGACGAGGGCGCTTTCTTGCTGTACACCTCTGGGACGACCAAGCACCCGAAGGGCGCCCTGCACACCCACGGCTACACCCACGCCAAGCGGATGCAGGCCCGTTACTGGTTGGATCTCCAGGAGGACGATAGGCTCTGGTGTACCGCCGCGAGCGGCTGGGGCAAGACCGTGTGGAACGTCTTTCTGGGACCCTGGAGTTGGGGAACGGAGCTCTTCATGCACGAGGCGGCCTTCGACCCCGCGGAGCGCCTGGATCTCATAGGACGGTACGGGATCACGGTCCTCTGCCAGGCCCCGACCGAATACAGGGTCCTCGCGAACGCCCCCGAGCTCGAGGGTGCGGACCTGTCGAGCGTCCGGCACGCGCTTTCGGCCGGGGAGCCCTTGAACGCGCCGGTCATCGAGCGGTGGAAGGAGCTGCACGGGCTCACGATCTACGACGGCTACGGCCAGACGGAGAACACCCTCCTCGTCGGTAACTTCCCGGGCGTCGAGGTCCGACCGGGCTCGATGGGCAAGCCCTCGCCGGGCTGCGACGTGCGCATAATCGACGAGGACGGGAACGAGCTCTCGCCGGGCGAGCCGGGGGACATCGCCCTCTCGCGGGACAACCCCGCGCTCATGCAGGGGTACTGGGAGCAGCCCGAGGAGACCGAGGACGTCATGCTGGGCGACTACTACCTGACCGGCGACCGGGGAAGGCGGGACGAGGACGGGTACATCTGGTTCGTCGGCCGCTCGGACGACGTGATCCTCTCCGCCGGATACCGCATCGGGCCGTTCGAGATCGAAGACGTCCTCATAGGCCACCCGGCGGTCGCCGAGAGCGCCGTGGTACCCGTGCCCGACGAGGAACGGGGCAACGTAGTGAAGGCGTACGTGGTCCTCACCGCCGACTACGACCCGAGCGACGAGCTGATAGGGGAGATCCAGGACTACTGCAAGAGCGAGACCGCCCCATACAAGTACCCGCGCCAGATAGAGTTTATCGAAGAGCTGCCAAAGACCGCGAGCGGCAAGATCCGGCGCGTCGAGCTCCGCCAGCGCGAGGAAGCCAAAACGACCGGCTGACACGCACCACCGGATGCCCACAGACCCGCGAGCCCTCGCGGACGAGGAGTTCTGCTACCTGACGACCGTCGGGCGCGTCACCGGCAGGCCGCACGAGATCGAGATCTGGTTCGCCCTCGGAGACCCAGGCCGCACCCTCTACCTGCTCTCCGGCGGCCGCGACCGCTCCGACTGGGTGAAGAACCTCCGCCGCAACCCCGAGGTCACCGTACGAATCAACGGCGAGCGCTTCGGCGGCCGAGCCCGTATCGTCGAGGACGAGGAGGAGGACGACCTGGCGCGCCGGCTCCTCGTCGAGAAGTACGAACGCAACCCCGGCAGCCTCGCGAACTGGAGACGCACCGCCCTGCCGGTCGCCATCAACCTCACCTTCTGACCACCGGCGGACCGAGCAACAAACCCCGGCGTCGAGCCGCATCCGCGCCAGGCCATACCGCCAAGGCCACCCGAGAAGGCGTCTTTGAAAGATTTGTTAAAAAAGGCGAGGAATTGTTTACCTACGCGTGTCTTTGCTATATATTGGTACGATATACGCAACCGCTTACAGGAGGGTGGAACGATGAAGAGTTGGAAGACGCGCCTGTTGATGGTATTCACGATGCTGGCCCTGATCCTCGCCGTCTCTGTACCGGGGATGGCGGACGTCGAGGTCGAGTGTGACGCCGAAGACGGGGGCACCTGCGAGGAGATGGTTTCCTACGAGTCCGAGCCCGCTGAGGACGAGGGTATCGAATTCGAGGGCGAAATCTTCGAGGACCCGTTCGCCGTCGAGGCGGCCGAAGAATGCTACCCCTTCTGTGGTCTGGAGTGGTGGCCCTGGTAGTAATACCCGAAGTCCCGGCGTAGTCGTCTGCCGGGTTCGGCGCCGTAGAGCCGGCGGTTAGGACTTCAACAGAGCCGAGAGCTGCAGGAGGCTACTCGCCATGCGAGGGCCGTACCAGGTAAGGAGCTTGCCGTCGACGAGGTGGACCCTGTCCTCCCTGGCGGCGGGAACGTCCAGCGCGTAAAACTCCGGGAGGTCCTCAGCCGAGAACGGGTAGGGCTCGTCTGGCAGCAGCACGACCTCGGGCTCCAGGTCCTCGATCTCTCCTAGATCTACGATCGGGTAGCGCGTAGAGCCTCCGCAGACGTTCTCGCCACCGCACGTCTCGAGGACGTCGTGTACGTAGGTGTCCGAACCCACGCTCATGTACGGAGCCTTCCAGATCGGGACGAACACCCGCCGCGCCCTGTTCGAACCCGCCCGGCGTTCCTCCTCGCGCAGCCTCCCGTACACCCGCTCGATCGGGCCGAGCATCGCCTCCGCCTCCGGAGCCCCGACCCTTTCGGCCAGCTTCCTCAGCATCCTCAAAGCATCCGCTACCGTCTCCGGAGCCCCGACGAAGACGGGCACGCCAGCCTCCTCCAGACCCTCTATGTCCTCCCGCGTGTTCTCCTCCCTCACCGCGACCACCAGGTCCGGCTCCAGGCCCAGAACCCCCTCCACGTCGACCTTCTTCGTTCCCCCGACCTTCGCGACCCGTCCCACCAGGCGGGGCGGCTGGGTGCAGTACCGCGTCCGCCCGACGACCCGGCTCCCCAATCCGAACGCGAAGAGTGCCTCCGTCAGGCTCGGCACCAGACTGACTATACGCTCCGGCTGCATGTAGAGAGGATAACCTCTGGAGCCCCATCAAACCCGAAACAGTTGCCGAAAAGCGTCTCCATTGCAACCGTGATGTCACTTTGGGCACCTAATCTTTCTCGGCAAGGACGGTAGAACGCGAAACAGAGGAGACGGACCACGAAAACACAAATCATACTTTCGGGCCTCCGCAATCATCCTTTCGGACGATCACAGGCCCCGGATCAGGACGATAGGATTCGGTCAGATTCGTTAAGAGCGAGAAGGAGGCAGGTATGGCGAAGAGGTTGGTGGTTCTGGTAGCACTGTTGGCGGTGATGCTCGCGACGGCCGTCCCGGCTTTCGCCCAGCAGCAGGGACCGATCACGGCCACCGGTGTGCTCGGTCAGCCCGACACCAGCGGTCCGGACCCAGAGCCTATATACCCGTTGACCGACGAAGCGTCGGGCACGACATACGAGCTAACGAGCGGCTTCGTGGAACTCGCGCCCTACGTGGGCCAGAGAGTCACCATCGAAGGCGTGCGGATACCCGGTATAGATCCCCTCGCCCTGAACGTGACCCGGATACAGCCGGTAGACGGCCCGCCTCCCGGTCCTGCGCCGGGCACGTCGGCCACGTTCGATTTCCAGCTAACCGTCAAGGGCGAGCCCCCCGCAGGCGCGAGGTTCTTCGGAGTCGTGCCCGCCGAAGGGTGCATATCCGTGCCGCTCACCGATCCCGATGGCGACGGTGTCTACA
>JAIVIG010000008.1:0-5539 GCA_020200675.1 Actinomycetota bacterium | reverse complement strand
ACGAACGTTCCCAGGTTCGCGCCGGGGCCGCTGCCTCCGCCGGACGCGGAGCCGGTTTCGTTGCCGGTACAGATAGTGCAGGCTAACGCAGGGGCGGGGCCCTGCAACCCGACCAGGGTGATAAAGGACTTCGGCATCGTCCCGGCCAACGACGACACGTTCAAGGCCAGGGTCAACTTCAAGGAGAACCGGGGCGGCACCACAACCCCCGAAGGCACCACGCCGGGTACTACGACGCCCGGTTCCGGCAGCGGCGGCTCCGATGACAAGTCTTCGGACGGCGCCGGCGAGGCGAAGGTCCTTCCCAGGACGGGCGGCGCACTCCCGGCGATGGGCATCGTGGGCGCCCTGCTGGTCGCCGGCGGTCTCCTGATCCGGCGCGCCACTCACTAGAACACCCGTCGAACTCAACCACTCACTGCGGAGAGGAGCCGGTCCTCGAAGGCCGGCTTCTCTCTTGCATAATGTTCCCTGTACAATCGCAGTGTTTTAGGCGCGGCCCTGACCATTCTCCGACAGGGCCAGAAAAGGGCGAGCCGAAGTAGAGATGGCGAGAGGGCTGGGATCGTAGTTTCGGTCCTCAGCAACCATACTTTCGGAGGATGCGGGGCCGGGGAAAGCATGGGGTTTGTTTGAGCTCATCGGGCTCGAAGGGAGAGGAGGCGGTCGTGGCGAGGAGGTTGGCGGTTCTGACGGTGATGCTGGCGGTGTTGCTCGCCGCTGCGCCGGCGCTTCTCGCGCAGGAGGCACCCGCGCCGGCTGGGAGCGAGGTCGAGGCGACGGGCTACCTCTCCCCCGTGTACCCGCGGGACGCCTACTCGCACTTGCTGAACGACGAGACGACGGGGGCGACCTACTTCGCCAGGAGCGAGGACGTGGACCTCGATTCCTACAACGACGGCCAGAGGGTAGACGTCAGCGGCACGTTGGTGATCGACGAGGGGTACCCGGAGCCCATCCTGGAAGTAACCGGGGTGGAACCCGCGGAGGATCCTTCACCGGGCGAGACCGCCACGCTGACGTTCGAGCTGTCCGTGGAGGGCGAACCCCCGACGGACGCGACGTTCTTCGGCGCCGTCCGCGGCGAGGGTCCGAGGTACGTACCGCTCACGGACGAGGACGGCGACGGCCTCTACACCGGGAGCACGACCGTATCCAGGTTTCCCCCGGGGACGAGGCCGTTGCCGCCGGACGCGGAGCCGGTGTCGTTGCCGGTTCAGATGGTGCAGGGCACCGGGACGCAAGGACCCGACGAGAGCGATTCCCCAAGTCCCGGCGAACCGACCAGCGTGATAGAAGATTTCGGTCCCGTGCGAATAGAGGACAAGACGCTCTCGGCCAGCGTCTCGTTCGAAGAAGACCGGGGAGGCAACACGACGCCCGACTCTGGCGACGGGAGCGGTTCCGACGATGGTCTCCTCGGCAGCGCCGCCAGCGGCATAAGGGGTTTGCTCCCCGGCACGGGTGGCGCCGCGATCCTCGCGCTGATCGGCGCGGGCGTGCTGTTGATCGGCGGCCTGCTCATCCGCAGGCTCTTCCGGTAGAGTCGGCAGATGCGCCGGGAGCAAAGCCACGAACACGACCCCGGCGAGAAGTTCGTCGAAGGCCCCCGACCGGAGCAAAGCTGGAGAAGGACCAGGGTGTGGCGCGTAATGGGTCAATATAGCGGAAAGAAGGCGCGGTCTTGAGAAAGCTGGTAAAAGCGGTCGGCACGTTGATGGTGTTGGTGGGGTTGGGGCTCGTCGCCCTGTTCCTGATCGGTCCTCCGGGCGGCACGGCGGGCAGCGTGCCCACCGGGATCGAAGCGGAGAACACGGAAGCACCCGCGGACGGCACCCTCTACCTGACGATCCCCGAGATCGGGCTCGAAGACGTAAAGGTCTACGACTCTCTCTCCGAAGAGAGGCTCGACGAGTCCACCATCCACCTACCCGAGACCGGGTTCCCCTGGCAACCGGGGGCGAACACCTACATCGCCGGGCACCGCATGGGCTACTACGGGACCGGTTCCTTCCTCGTCTTCTTCAGGTTGAACGAGCTGGGCCGCGGCGACGAGATAATACTCGAAGACGCCGCCGGGGGTCGCTACGCCTACCGGGTAACGGAATCGTTGGTGGTAGGACCGGAGGACACGAGCGTTCTGGAACCCGTGCCCGGTCAGAGCACCGTCTCGCTCCAAACCTGCACGCTGCCGGACTACTCTGACCGACTCGTCGTCCGGGGAGAGCTGGTTGCATAAGAGGGCAAAGCACGCGAGGGCCGTTAGCGACCGCTACTGAAGTCCACCTCGACGGTGACCGCGCCTCTCTGCCCCTACATCTTCCGGCATCGGTGTGTTAACTTCAGCTCGACGCTGAGTTGAGGGAGACAAAGATTTCGAACAAGACGATACTGGTGACGCTGGCGTTGATCCTCTTCGTCGCGGCGCCGGCGTCCGCCCAACGGGACGCGGGAGCCGGGCAGGAGAAGTCCGAATCGCCGGACGTCGAGGTTACCGGCGTGATCGAGGAGCCCGAGATCACCACCTACATGTACGGCAGCCACGCCATCAC
This sequence comes from Actinomycetota bacterium, assembly GCA_020200675.1. Taxonomy (GTDB): domain Bacteria; phylum Actinomycetota; class Rubrobacteria; order Rubrobacterales; family Rubrobacteraceae; genus Rubrobacter_F. Next base: position 2,987 of record JAIVIG010000008.1, on the reverse strand, counting down.
CGACGAGGCATCCGGCGAACGTTACGCCCTCAGGAGCGAAGAAGAGGGGCTGCTCGCCGACTCTACCGACCGGAGGGCCACGGTCAGCGGCGCGCTCGTACCCGGCTACGAGAACGGCGCCGTCGAGGGCGGTCCTCCCCTGATCGAGGTCGATGAGGTCCGGCCGGCCGCAGGCAACCCGGACGACGATACTGGCGGCGCGGACGTGAACGGGGACGGCGTGGTCAACGAAGCCGACGGCGAGTTCGCGGCAGCCGTCAGCGACGCCGCCAGATCCAACTCCAAGAACGCCGGCCAGCCCGTCCTCCCCGCCACCGGCGGACCGGTGCTCGCACTACTACTCGGCGTCGCCCTCGTCCTCCTGGGCGCCGGACTCCCCATATACCGCGCCCTGCGCTGAGTCGCCCTTCGGTCTCGATACCGAGTAAGCGCGTTTGCTTCAACCTTCGGGGAACGCAATAAGATCCTCAGACGAAATCGCAGAGAGCCGTCACGGAAGGAGGCGCACGTTGGCCCAGGAGGAGTTCGAGCCGGGCGATAAGGTCGAGTGGAACACCCCGCAGGGCAAGACCCGCGGCACGGTCAAGAAGAAGCTCACCTCCCGCACGGAGATAGGCGGCCAGACGGTCGCCGCTTCGGACGAAGATCCCCGCTACCTCGTCGAGAGCGAGAAGAGCGGTAAAGAGGCCGCCCACAAGCCGGGCGCGCTAGAAAAGGTATAAGTAGCAGAAGAAGACGGGCGCCGGCAAGCTCGAAGACCAACCACGGACCGGAGCCAATCGGGTAAGCCGAACACCCCAACCTTCGGGTGCCGCAGACGGCGTGGCCCTCGTTCTCGATGGTGCCCCTAAAGAAGGCCCACCCTCAAAGGACGGGACCTTCTACTCCCCTACTACTCCAGAGGGGCTCGGCCCGATTCGTGAGGTTATTGGATCGGCCTGATGCGCACTGGCACTCTGCACGGACTTCCGATAATGGATATTCCACGCGGTTGGGTGAATAGAAGCGCGAGAGGCTTCAGCTAAGCTAGGAACCTTTCTTCGATTCCTCCGGCATAGGCGCCCCCGCCCGAGCGCAGCCTGTGCAGTTAGCCTCTTTGGAGGTGGTGACCCAATCCTCCTCATCCACCGGCCTGCCGCAGTACGTCTCCCTCATCTGGGGCTTGGCCACGTGCACTCTGCCGAGCCCGTTGGCTTGGCGGATATTCACTTCTGGTAAACGTTCTGGACCATGCCTCCATTCTACCCCGTCAAGGCTCGGGTGGAAATATGCCCTATCGTCCCGGCACCGAAGTTTCGTGAACTCGTCCACCACCAGGCAGTCCCGCGGATTCTTTGTGGCGGCTACACCAGCTCCAGATCTATCTCGGGAGCTTCGTCGCGCCGCCGGGCCACCTGGAGTCCTCGACGTCCTCGTTCTCGGGCTTCTAGGCCTGGTGACGGTGGACGTAACCCACGACGTCCCTCACTGGGAGACACCCTCGGAGAGCGCCTTCCACACTGAAGGGGACGAAACCGTGAGCCTCGCCGCAGTCTCCGGCGCGGAGACCTTGCTTCCGGTACCGGGTCAGCGTTCGCCGAACGAGGTAGCAGCACGCACGGCTCCGGGCTGACCCATCGCTTCGGTAAGACCTATCAACGAAGAAACGTACTCGTCCAACCCGCTCCGGAGTGCCTCCATCATCCTCCTCACGGCCACGATCATACTTTCGGTCGCCCGGAACCCTCCTTTCGGAGGATGCAAACGCGGGGGCGGGATGCGAATATCTCTTTCAGATTTATTAAGCTTCGAGAAGGAGGTAGGAGATGAAGAAGTTGATGCTTTTGGCGGCGCTATTGGGTGCACGAACATCTCGGGCAACGCCAACTCCGGCAACTCCCAGAACCAGGTCGGCATCGTCCAGTCCGACGATTCCGAGGCAGACGACGTCGAGATCGAGGACAGCGGCTCCGGCATCGACGTGAGCGGTAGCTCCTCGGCGGAGTGCAAGCAGGAGGTCAACCAGGCCGCCAGCGCCGCGTCCACCCCCAAGGCAACGCCCGCGCCGGCGCCGGCCCCCAAGGTAGCGCCCGCACCTGTCCCCAAGCCCGCACCGGCTCCCGCGCCGGCCCCAGCAGCCAAGGCCGAGACCCCGCAAGCCAAGGCCGCTGCCGCTCCGGCTCCCAAGGCCGAGGCCAAGGCCCAGCAGAAGCAGCTGCCGAAGACCGGCGGTAGCGTCGCCTCGCTGTTCACGCTTGGCGTCGGCGTCGTCCTCATAGCCGGTGGGCTGCTGGCCCGCAGGCTCGTCCGGTAGCCCGAACCGGAACACCGTAGTAGAAGGGGGGCGGTCGGACTTCGACCGCCCCCCTTCTTGCGCTTGCTCTAATTGGCCTGGGACCGGCCCCGAACGAACACGTTCGGGGTTACTGCTCTTCTCCCGCGTTTCCTTCTATCTGCTTCTGTACATCCTGTGCTTCCTGTTCTATCCCCTGCCTGACCTCGTCTGCCTCCTGTTCTATACGTTGCGTCGCCTCCTGCACCTGCTGGTCTACCTGCTCTTGACCCTCCTGCACCTGCTGCTCTACCTGCTCTTCTACTCCCGCTCCGCACGCAACCGCGCCGAACGCCGAGAGCAAAGCGGTCGCGAAGAGGATAGCGAGTTTTCTCCTCAAACTTCTCCTTCCCTTGAGGTGAACCTGCTGTCCGGAGCCTCTCCCCGGTACGGCCCCTTCAAACACCGTGGATCGGGGTACGATGCGAAGCCATCCACGTGACCTGCAACCTTATCCTAATTGCCAACGGCGCGAAAGACGAGCGGCTCCGGGCGGAACTTTTCGCGCGGGGCTTCGTATGATTGTTTATCGAATGTCGGGAAGAAAGCGAGGCAAACGTGAACATCGGCAAGATCAGGCGACTCCTCCGGCGCGCGGAGCAAGTGCTGGGGTTCGTCGAAGGGAGACGCCACGGCCGCCATCATCACCACCACCACCGCCACCACCACCACCACC
>JAIVIG010000421.1 GCA_020200675.1 Actinomycetota bacterium | reverse complement strand
GCGTGGCGCTCTTAGAGCAAACTGAGCTCATCCGCTCTCTCACGCTCTACCACTGGTGGCCCGAGGCAGCGTAGCAATGGAGGAGTATCTATGCGGAAACGGTATAACGGTAGTTTGTTGTAGTTGGTAGGAAGCCGTGCTCTAATGGTCGCGGAGGTGCTTCGCCATGACCAGACGCTACCCCGTAAGTCCGGCTCCTGGACCACTGGAGGACTATGCCCAGGGCTTCGATGATCTCTTCGGTGCCCGCGCCCAACGACACGCTTTCAGACGTTACCTGGAGGGCTTACTGCTGCCCGCCGAGCGCAACAAAACCCTTACCGCTCTGGCCAACACCGAGCCCGTGGTGGGAGCGCAGCGTAAGGAGGCTCAGAGCCTGCAGTGGTTTCTATCCGAGTCGAGGTGGGATCCCGAGCAGGTAAACCGGCGCAGGGTGGAGCTAATGCTCAAAGACCCAAAGAGTAGTGCCCCGAGCGCAGACGGTGTGCTTGTCATAGATGAGCATGGGGATCGCAAGTGGGGCAAGAAGACCGCTCATGTGGGTAGGCAGTGGCTGGCCAACATCGGCAAGACCGACAGCGGGGTGGTGAGCGTAACAAGTCTGTGGGCAGATGAAAGCGCCTACTGGCCAATTGCCTTCGAGCCCTACACCCCGGCACATCACTTCGAGGGAGGCAAGCAAGACCCCGCCTTCCGCACCAAGCTCAAGATAGCCAGAGAGCTGGTGGAGCTCTCCGTGGAGGAAGGCATTCCCTTTAGGGCAGTGGTGGCCGATTCGTTCTACGGCGAGGACGAGGACTTCAAGAGCTCCTTAGAGGAGTTGGGGGTAGGATATGTGCTGGCTTTGAAGCCCTCGCACGCTTGGTGGCACAAGATAGGCGAGATAGGCTCCCCGTGGGAAGCGGCTCTAGCGGCTAGCGAAGCTTGGAAGGGCACACGAGATCCCGGAGATTGGATTGAGGTGGTGCGTTCCTTTAGAGATGGACACGAGGAGAGGTGGTGGGCACTGGAGGTAGATGTAGGGCCCTACGGTCCCCAAAGAAGCCGCCGAGCAGTTGTTGCCACCACTGATCCCAAAGAGTTGCCCGACAAAGCTACGTGGTACCTCGTAAGTAACCTGCCTACGACGCCCGCCTCCGAGCGGGCCCAGGAGAGTGATCTCACGGCAGCGGAGCTCTCAGAGATCGTGCGCCTCTACGGGTTGAGGATGTGGGTGGAGCAGAGCTACAAGCAGGTCAAACACGTCCTTGGATGGAGCGACTACCAGGTAAGGAGCGACCTTGCGATCCGCCGTCACTGGCAGTTGGTGTGCTGTGCATTTACGTTCTGCTGGTGGGCTTACGGTCGCTTACCGACCGAGGAGATGGCTGAGACAGACGATGATCCCCCCGCCGAATCGGAGGGAAGGGGGAAAAAGGAGGCGCGGGCCATCCTGGCCGGAGACCTTGAGGGCAGTAAGGGGATGGTTGGAGCCGTGGATCATGCTGAGGCGATACTGGAAGGCATTCTCCGGGATGCCCCCACCACCGGAGCTAAGAGCGCTGCTTGAGAATGTGTTTTCGGGCAGAGGACTCTACCTCTATGTCCATTAGCAACAAACTACCGGTAACTCGACCCTTCAATTGGAGAAACGAAAGGGGGTGAGACCATAATGAAGAAAAAGATCGTCTACGCCTTGGCGGTATCCGCTGTGTCGGTGATGACCTTCAGCGCACCGGCTTTCGGTCACGACGCCGGCCCATGTACACAGACCGAGGACGCAGGACACTCGGAGTATGCCGAGCATCACGTCGTACCGCTGGTGGGCCAGGAATCCGACCACAATCCCGGCGAGCACCAAGGGTTCTCTACCTGTGACCCATCCAGCCTCTAGTAGAAGCAAAGGGCGGATAGAAGGGGCGGAGCTCCGCTGAGGAGCCCGGCCCTTCTATCCGCCCTTATTCACCTAAGAATCAAGTCGGCGTGCCAGCAACCGGCCACAATCCTGCCGAACACCAAGGGTTCTCGCACCGCGTCGGGTAAAGCTGGGGAGTTCTGGACGTTCTCGGGTGTCGGGCCACGGGCCTTCTTGAGTTCGAGAAAATGTGCCGCCCGGCCGATGCGGAAAGGCCGCGCGGAGGCCATCATTGTCGTTGAGATGGTCGAAAGCTCGACAGTGGACGAGGCGGCAGTGGGAGACGGCGGAGCTGGGGCGACCCGTCGCCCGGTGCCGGTAGCGTTGGCCGTCTCTGGCGACCCAGTCGTAGGGAGAGCGCTGGCGCTGCTCCTCAGTGGGTCCCGGTACGACGCGAGGTTCGTTCCCACCCCCTCGTCGGGCGAGCCGGAGTCGCTGGAAGGCATCCGGTTGTTGCTGATCACTCCCACACAGGCGTTGGGCGACGAGCGCCGCGAGGCCCTCGTGGCGTCGCTCGTGAGCAGGGCGGCGACCGCGGGTGTGCCGATCTTGGAGCTGGCCACCTCCGCCGGGGGAGCGCGGGACGCGAAGCCCGGGCCGCGGCGCCTGGTGCCCTGGCCCTGCAGCACTGAGGAGCTGGAGCGGCACATCGAAGGCTCCCTGCTCGCCGCCGAGGGGGCGGGTGCGGCGGCCCGCCGGAGTCCGCTGGCGCGGGGAGAGGAGGAGGGTGGCGCATGATCCGGGTGTGGGTGGAGGTCAGCGGTGAGGCGGACCGCTTCAGGGTGGAGGTCCGGGCGGATAGCATCGAGCGGGCGGTGCGCCTGGCGGGTTCGCGCTACCCCGGCCGCGAGGCCAGGGTGTTTTTCCCCATAGACCCGGAGGCCTTCGTCTGCGAAGAGCCCGTCCCCCCCGCGGTGTGGACGGTACTGCCGGAGGCACCGGAGCTGGACGTGGGGCGTGTATCGTCGGGGACGGCTATGACGTGCGAGCGGGGGAGCGGATCCGAGGCGTGACCTTGGTTCTTGGAGCAACCAAAGAAAGACTCAAGCTGGCTTCGAGCGGATCTCCGTTTGGATCGGGCGTAGTCCGGACCACCCCTAGCGCAACCGGGTCTGTAATCCAGCGTACGGAACGCGCAGGGCGAAGTGTGTGAGCACGTTGCAGCTCTTAACTACAGGCGGCTGACGCGGATGAGCGGATTCTCGAGATGGAGCAACGCTCGTAGATATCGCATGGGCAAAGTGGGGTCTTGGCAAGATCGGCAGAGAAGAAGCCAGAGCACGGCGCTAGAGAATGTCGGAGACGGCGAGCGTCGCTGCCGGGAACAAACGCTCCCAGGGCCAATGCGGTTGCATGGCTTCTCTTTGCTTCCTTCAGCCCGTAGATCTCTCCACCCTGCGCTTCTCCCAACGGGTCCTGCCCTCGGACTTATTCAGAGGGAGGTGTGTTCGGGTGTGCGGCATAGTGGGTTACGTTGGCAAAGAGAACAGGTGCGTCGAGGTCCTGATGGAGGGCTTGAGGCACCTGGAGTACCGGGGCTACGACTCGGCGGGGCTGGCGTTGCAGCTCTCCGGCCGGATAGAGGCGATCAAGCAGTCCGGGCACCTGGAGAAGCTGGCCGAGGCCATAGCCGAGCGCAACGGTGCTTTCTCCAGGGCACGGGCCGGGGTGGGGCACACCCGCTGGGCGACCCACGGGCGTCCCAACGACGTGAACGCCCACCCGCAACTCGGTAACGGCGGGACGGTAGCGGTGGTGCACAACGGCATCATCGAGAACTTCGCGGAGCTCAAAGAAGAGATCGAGGGGCGCGGCACCACCTTCGAGTCCGAGACCGACACGGAGGTGATAGCGCACCTCATAGCCGAGGGCATGGAGGAGGGCCGGTCGCTGCGCGAGGCGTTTGCCGGGGCTTTGAGGCGCCTGAGGGGCTCGTTCGCGGTCGCGGTGGTGAGCGCGCGCGAGCCGGAGAAGGTAGTGGCCGCCAGGCGCCAGAGCCCGCTGGTCGTGGGCCTGGGGAAGGACGAGAACTTTCTGGCGAGCGCGGTGCAGGCCCTGCTCAAGGAGACCCGCGAGTTTCTTCTCGTGGAGAACGGCGAGATAGCGGAGGTTACGGACTCCTCCGTACAGATCTTCACGCTCGAAGGCGAGCCTGTTCGGCGCAAGACTTTCGTGGTGGACTGGGACGCCGAGGCCGTCGAGCTCGGCGGCTTCGAGGACTACATGCTCAAGGAGATCCACGAGCAACCCGCCGCCCTGCGGAATACCCTCTCCGGACGCATCGACGCCGACGGCGCCGTGGATCTCTCGGAGGTGGACGTAGATCCCGACACTCTGGCGGCGGTGGAAGCGGCGCGGGCTTTCGGGGGACGAATCCTCGCCGTGACCAACACGCAGGGCTCGCTCATAACGAGGGAGGCCGACGCGGTCCTGCTCACCAGGGCGGGGCTGGAGATCGGGGTCGCGGCGACCAAGACCTTCCTCGCCCAGGTCGCTGCCCTGGATCTCCTCGCTCTCGGACTCGCCAGGGCTAAAGGCGCCGTGGCGGAAGAGGTGCTCCTGGAACTAGGGCGGGATCTGCGCCGGGCGCCGGAGAAGGTCGAGGAGGTTCTGGGGATGCTCGAAGGCCGGGTGGAGGAGGCCGCCCGCGTCTTCGAGGAGGCGCGGTGCGCGCTCTTTCTCGGACGAGGCCCATCGCATGCGGTGGCGCTTGAGGGAGCGTTGAAGCTCAAGGAGATCTCTTACCTCCCCGCCGAGGGTCACCCGGCAGGCGAGATGAAGCACGGTCCCATAGCCCTCGTGGACGAGCATTGCCCGGTCGTCGCGGTTCTCGGTGAAGGCCTCATACGAGAGAAGACGCTCTCCAACGTCGAGGAGACCGTAGCTAGGGGGGCGAACGTGATAACGGTAGCCCGCGAGGATGACGAGGCCGCCCGCCGGATGAGCCGCGTTGTGCTCCCGGTCCCCGAGGCGCCGGAGATGCTGGGCCCGTTCGTCTGCAGCGCGCCGCTGCAGCTCCTCGCTTACCGCGTCGCCAAGGACCGCGGCTGTGATGTGGACAAACCGCGCAACCTCGCCAAGAGCGTGACCGTGGAATAATCCGTAGCGGGCGTGCTGCAAGAGACGAACATCGCGCTGTTTTTGGCGGCATCTCTGGCGCTCATAGTTACTCCGGGCCAGGACAACATCTACATAGTCACACGCGGCATTGCCCAGGGGCGTAAAGCGGCTCTATTTTCGGCCTGGGGAGTGTGCTGCGGCCTCGTCTTCCACACGACGCTCGCGGCGGTCGGACTCTCGGCTTTGCTTGCGGGGTCCGCCGTTGCGTTCTCCGTGGTGAAATACGCGGGTGCGGCCTATCTGGTGTACCTTGGGATCAGAACCCTCTTGAGCAAAGAGGAGTTCGCTGGCTCGGAGGAAGCGGCGCCGGTGAACTCGGGAAGCATCTTCTTTCAGGGGGTGGCCTCGAACGTGCTGAACCCCAAGGTGGCCCTCTTCTTCCTGGCGTTCCTGCCGCAGTTCGTGAGCCCGGACGACGGTGCCGCCCTCCAGTTCGTGGTTCTCGGGGCTATCTTCGCGCTGTTGGCGCTGGTAGTCACCAGCGTGGTCGCGTACTTCTCCGGAACCTTAGGCGACTGGCTAAGGAGCAAGGCCGGCTTCGCTACGGCCTTGCGCTGGTTTTCGGGCAGCGCTCTCGTCGGTCTCGGCCTGCGCCTCGCGCTGCCGGAGCGCCGGTAGCTACCTGATCACCTCGAGTGCCCGCGGCTCGACGCGGAAGGACATCGGCAGGCTCCCCCAGACCTCGCCGTCGAGCTGCACCGGCACGTCGCCGCCCGGGGCGCAGGCGTGCAACTCTTTAGCCGTGAAGGAGCGCATGGAGCGGTCGAGGGGCCTCCGGGCCAGTAGGCTCCCGAGGATGTCCGGCCTCAGGAGGAGGCTCACACGCCCGACCAGGACCGCTACCAGTTCTCCCCTGGCGAGCAAGTCAGGGTCGGAGGCCGCCCGCAAGTCCCCGCCGTAGTGGTGCGCGTTGGCGATGATGGCGAACCGGGTGACGTGGGTCGTGTCGCCGTGGATCACTTGCACCGAGGGGAAGTCCTCCTTCACGAGGACCTTGAAGGCGGTGAGGGCGAAGGCGAGACCTCGCAGGTAGCGCTTCAGGCGTGGCGTCACTGCGCTAACGACGTGGGCGTCGAAGCCTATCCCGGCCATGCACGCGAACCGGCGCTCTACGCTCTCCCGGTCCGTGGCGACGCCGAGGTCTATCCTCGCTCTCTCGCCGCGCAGGATGCGCTCGCAGGCCCCCTCCACGTCGAGCGGCAGCCCGAGCTCCCGCGCCAGCACGTTCGCCGTGCCGAGCGGCAGGATGCCCAGAGTGGCTTCCTTACCGAGACCGTTTATGACCTCGTTTATCGTGCCGTCGCCGCCGGCGGCCACGACCAGGCGGTCTCCGGCTAGAGCGGCGAGCTCGGTGGCGTGGTCCGGGTGTTCGGTGTTCAGGACCTCCACCGTCAGGCCGCCGGAGCGCAGTATCTTCGCGCAGCGCTCCAGA
>JAIVIG010000420.1 GCA_020200675.1 Actinomycetota bacterium | reverse complement strand
GTTAGAGGCTCCAACCCCAGCATGTTGGGCTCGTGATGTGCTTCCCCCTCGCATACTGGGGGGAGATTATACATAAGGCGAGTGCGATGTAAAACGGGCTCTACTTTGACCTGGGGCTGGTATATTTGTTGTCACGTGAAGAAGGCCGCCGTTTGGTAGGCACTGGAGATGAGATAAAGGTTGTCCGCGAAGAAGCTGGTCGTTGCTACCTACCTGCGGCGCATCCCTGCGGGCAGTGCCGGCGACCATATGGGACCAGAGCGTCGAGCTCTTCCACGTCGTCGAGGGCGTCCTCGTCAAATACCTCAAGACCCGGCTTCTGCTGTGCGCGATCAAGGGCGCCTCGGGCTGGGCCGTCGCCTACTTCACCTTCGACAGTTACGCGCTCTGGGTCGGCGTCACCGAGATCGTCTCTGTGCTCGGGGCCTTTCTTGGGGCGATTCCGGCGGAAAGTCCGTGGGCCTTCGGGGCTGCTCCGCTGGGGGAGAAGGGTAGGCCGTCGTGGGGCTTCCGCACGGAGAGCCGCGCCGGTCTTTCTCCTATAAGGAGACTTTCCGGCAGCTTATACGTCCCCTGGCCCGCGTCCTCTCGGCGATCCGGGTCCGCCCCGACGCCCTGACCGTCGCCGGCTGGGTCCTCTCGTTGGGCGCTGCTACCTTGTTCGCGCTCGGCTACACGAAGACGGCCGGCGCCGTGATGCTCTTCGCGGGCCTCTTCGACGCCCTGGACGGCGCGGTTGCCCGCGAGTCGAACCGGATGAGCTCTTTTGGCGCCTTCCTCGACTCGACGCTGGACAGGCTCTCCGAGTCGGCGATCTTTGTCGGCATCGTGTTCTTCTACGCGTCCTCCTCGATGCCCTATGAGGCCCTACTGGTCGGCGTGGCAATGACCTTCTCACTCATGACTTCCTACACCCGCGCCCGCGCCGAGGGACTGGGGTTCGAGTGCGAGGTCGGCCTACTCGAACGCGCGGGACGGGTCGTCATCCTCTCGCTCTTCTCCCTGACAGGGTTCCTGATCGCCGGCGTCGGCCTCGTCGCCGTCGGCGCCCTCGTGACCACCGCCCAGCGCATCCTCCACGTGCGCCGCTTGACGAAGACCTGAGAAGCCCACCCATGCCGAAGAACGAATTCCCGCCCCACGCCGCCGCGAGAGACTACGAGGCGAAGATCTCCCACGAAACCGCCCGGCTCGCTCGCCAGGCGGCCCGCGTCGGGCTCCTACAGCCCTTCGGAGATCCCCTCTCCGGCGTCGTGCTGGTCGCGGAACCGGCTACGGAGCCAACTGGCGCCAGGATGGTAGATGCCCTCCGGCGCAGCCTCGCCACCGTAAAGCTCGACCGTGTCTACGTCACCTGGTCACACCCGGACCTCCCGGAGGAGATACTCTCCCTCGAGCCCGACGCTCTGGTGGCCGCCGGCCCCGCCGCCGCCCGCGCCATAGACTCGTGCAACTACCCGCTCGCGAAGATGGCGTTCTTGGAGGCCCCCGAGGGCTCGTGGTTCGCCTGGACGAAGGGCACCCGTGGGCTCAGGCTCCCCGCCCTCGCCCCGGCCCTCGACGACGCCGCTGCCAAACGCCGCTTCTGGACAGCCTTCCTCGCCCTCCGCGCCCTCGTTCCCGACGACGGCAGGTAAACAGCCCCCGCCCTCGACGCCCCCGACTTCGGATGCGCCTCCGGGCTCCTCGCCATGCCCGCCCGCCTCCTCTCCGCCCTCCCCTTTATCACCCTCTCCTTCGTGCTCGCAGACGCCACCGTACAAGTCCTTCTCTAAAGCGGAAGACGCGTAAACGCCAGCGCCCACCGGCTCAAGACGGTATCAAAGTTATTAAGGTTTATTAAAAACTCGTTTCGAAGTGGAAACAAGGATTCCCTTTATTTAAGCCACGTTCTGCCTACAGCTGGCTTTGTTACCTAACAAACATGGTGTTGCACTGAACCGTTGAGTTCTCTAAAGTACCGAGTCAGGAGGGGGGATTCGGACTGATCCCCCGTTGTAGACAGCTTTATAGAACGGTGGGAAGGAGCCCGAACGCATGCCTCGGAGGGTTAATCCTGGAGTACTGCTCGGCATCATTATCGTTGCCGTCCTGTCATTTGGCCTCTCTGCGGGTGCCGCGCCGGAGGACGGTGCTGTTCCCGAGAGCGTTCTCGAGAAGGGCGTCGCGCCTAACGAGGTCACGGCGCCCGTCGTGGAGCCCGCGGGCGAGGGTGGCGTGCCTTTGGAGGTGTTCGCATCCGAGAGCACTATCGCGCCCGGGGAGGGCGAGTTGCCCGAGGACCGTTCCTGAGGACGACGTTGCGCCGAACAAGGGTGCTGCTGCTTCTGAGGAGCAGGAGGATGCTCTGGAGGAGATCACTACGCCGGAGGAGAGCCCCGCGCAGGAGGATGCGGAGGGCGACGTTGCCAAGGGCGCTATTCCCGAGAAGGAGGCCGAGATCGGGGAGGTCGCTGAGGGGGCTGGAAACGAGTTCCAGAGGATGCTGACGGAGGCCGAGGCGGCGGACGGGGAGTACAACAACGTGCTTCTCGAAGAGAACCAGCTCTCCATCGAGATAGCCGAGACCAGTAACGATCGCGCGACCGCCGAGGACAGCCTCGAGGAGGCTCAGGGGAACCTCGAGGATCGGGCTTCGCAGATGTACATGAACGGCCAGGACGGTTTCCTGAGCATGCTGCTCGGGGCGAGGGACATCAGCGACTTCAAGGATTTGTTAGGGCTCTGGGTGCAGCTGCTTGATCAGGACCAGAAAGTGGTCCAGGAGTGGCGCGAGAGCAGGGACCAGCTCGAGCAGAACACGCAGGATCTCGAGGCGCAGCTCGAGGAGTGGGAGGAGACCCGCGGAGAGGCGAGCACCAAGAAGGAAGAGGCGGAGACCCGCGTAGAGCAGGCCCAGGAGTTCTTCGAGGCACAAGACCAAAAGGTTCAGGAGAAGATAGAGGTTCAGGAGAAGATAAAAGAGGAAGACCGGGCCCGCGAGGCCGAGCTTGCCCTGGACCATGTAGGCAAGATGCTCCAGGATGCCACCGGGGAGCAGCTGTCCGAGCTGGCCGCCGGTGAAGAGGAAAATTCCGACGAGAACGAGACTGCGGGCGAGGAGCCCGGCCAGGCCGAAGAGGACCAGAGCGAGACGGGGGCGAACGAGACCACGGGCGGCGAGCAGGCCATCCAGCTCGCTGGGGAAGATAAGTCCGAGGAGATCGAACAGGCTCGCCAGACTGGAGCGGAGGCGCCGGATAGGACCCCGGAGGAAGAGCAGGTCCGCCAGGCTGAGGTTGCGCAGGCCCTCAGCGAGGCGATTCAGGAGTGGCAAGCCCAGAAGAAGCCGCTTGCCGAGGCAGTCGAAGAGCCAGTGAAGGAGCGGGAGGCCGGAGCCGCGCCGAATGAGGGACCCTCGGGTAGCCCGGCCCAGAACCCCGCGGCGGAGCAGATGGCCGCTGCGGCGGAGGAGCAGGCGAAGGCCCAGGAGCAGTCCACGAAGGCCGCCGAGCAGGCCGCCGCGGAGAAGGAGGCCCGGGAGAACGCCGCCACGCGGGCCGAAGAGGCCGAGAAGGCGAAGTTGGCCATAGAATTATTGCCGGCGGCGGAGCAGACGGCTGCCCTGAACGCGGCCCAAGAGGCCGAGCGCAACGCTGCGCTAGCCGCCGATAAGGCCGCCGAGCAGAAGCTGGCCGCCGAGGAAGCCGCGGGTCAGGCCATCGAGAAGCAGAACGCTGCTGCGGAGCTGGGAGAAGACGCCGCGCAGAAGGCCGCCGAAAACGGCATACCCCAGCCGAAGCTTGGCACTTCGGGTGGCGGGGTGCTCGATTACGCGGAGACCTGGATGGGCGTGCCCTACGACTATTCGCACATGGGCGGCATGACGCGCGCTCGGGTGGACTGCTCGGCCTTCACGGCGGCGGTCTACAAGAAATTCGGCATCACGTTGCCTGATTCGCCGGTTGGGCAATTCGGCATGGGTGCTCCAGTCTCCGGGCCTGCTAAGGCGGGTGACCTAGTCTTCTTCAGCGAGGACCACAGCGGAGTTCCGACTCACGTCGGTATCGCCAATGGCGACGGGACGCTCACCCACGCGTCGAACTTCACGAGCGAAGTCAGCGTGACCGACATGGACTATATAGAGGGCTACATGGGCGCGAGGAGGATGATCTAGGCTTACAAAAAGAATCCCCGCGCGGGGAAGCGCACGGTACCGAACAACTACCTTCAGGGGAGGTCTATCCGGCCTCCCCTTTTCGCTGCTCTCTCTGAGGATACCAGGCCGGTGGTACAATCTGGGTACGTTGCAGCGTCGCTCGCGAGATGCCAGGCGGAAGGCGCCGCTGGAGGAGCCGCGACGTTGGGAACCCTAGACGAGGAGCTTGGAAGTGGGATTGTTGCAGGTGGCCGGTTTCGGTTTAGTGGTCGTGGCGTTCGCGGTGGTGTTATTCGTAATCTTTCTAGTGGCGAGCGCGGTGCGCATCGTCAACGAGTACGAGCGGGGTGTCATCTTCAGGCTCGGGCGGGTGCAGGGAACGGCAAAGGGTCCCGGCCTCTTCTTCCTCGTCCCCATAGTCGACAAGATGATCAAGGTAGATCTGAGGACCGTTACCATGGACGTGCCGCCGCAGGACGTGATCACCCGTGACAACGTGCCCGCCCGCGTCAACGCCGTCGTCTATTTCCGGGTTATGGACCCGAACAAGTCGGTCATTGAGGTCGAGAATTTCGTGCTGGCGACCAGCCAGATCAGCCAGACGACCCTGCGCAGCGTCCTCGGCCAGAAGGACCTCGACGACCTGCTCACCAACCGCGAGGCCATAAACGAGGAGCTCCAGACCATAATCGACGACCACACCGAGCCTTGGGGAATCAAGGTAAGCGTCGTGGAGGTCAAGGACGTCGAGATTCCCCAACAGATGCAGCGGGCGATGGCACGCCAAGCGGAGAGCGAACGGGAGAGGCGGGCGAAGATCATAGCCGCCGAGGGCGAGTACCAGGCGTCCCAGAGGCTGAGGCAGGCAGCCGACAGGCTAGAGAGCCCCACCGCGTTGCAGCTCAGGCTGTTTCAGACGCTGACCGAGATCTCCAGCGAGAACAGTTCGACGGTGATCCTTCCGGTACCCATGGACTTGTTCCGCCCGTACCTGGGGACGGGCAACGGCCACCAGTCGGCCAAACCGCCCGAAGTTCAGAGGGACGAAGAGGAGGCCGAGCGACTCTACGAAGAGGCCGTCGGGGAGGTCAAAGGCGCGGACGAAGCCGTCTAATACTCGCCACGACTACCGAAGGAGACTACGCATGGGCAAGAAGTCGCGAAACGACCCCTCGCCTGGAGCCCCCGGCGTCTCGCAAGAAGCCCCCGGCGTCTCGCTTGGAGCCTCCGGCGTCTCGCCGGAGGGCCGGGAGGAAGGGCTGGACCTCACCCCGCCCGAAGGCGGCTACGAACTCTACAGGCACAAGAGCGCCGAATCCATGCAGACGAGGAACTGGCACGGCTTCTACTGGGCCAGGCAGAACGAAGAGGGCGACTACGAGATCCGCACCGTGCCCGTCTCGTCCGGAGAATACTCCGCGTCGGGGGGCGTCTGGCCCAGAGAAGGTTTCGAGAGAAACTACGCCAGGGTAGCCCGGTAGAAACCACGAGGTCCGGCTGCTCGGGGCGAGGGGCGTGTCCCGTCTCCTCTACGA
>JAIVIG010000167.1 GCA_020200675.1 Actinomycetota bacterium | reverse complement strand
GAGCAACATAATGTTACTTCGTTTAACATTCTCCGTATAGCGTACCGACCATGCATATATCACTGCATCCCTACTCATCCTCTCCTACGGGTTGTGTCCGTAAACGATACTGTTGGTTTATTCACCGAAGAACGGCGATCAACTCGCCTGAGCCAGGACCGCTAACCGGGATCGTCTAGTGGCAGCGGCAGGGACTCCGTTCAGCCAGTCGGCCAGCCGACTCACGTTGATCGCCGCGGCGGTGGCCACCTCCTGCAGGTGGGTTCTCTCCAAGCCCTGGTAGCGAGCCTGGCGCAGCCCGAAGGCCCTTACTCCTTGTGAGACCGTCCCTTCTATGCCCGCCCTTTGGGAGTAGAGGGAGGCGAACTCCTCGGTCTTTTGGCGTCGCCTGGCAAACTGGATAGCCTCGTGCTCTTCTCTTGGCTGCAGGGTGAGGGCGCGCGGTAGGTTCTTGGCCCGGGTGCACAAAGGACGGCTCGGACATGCGTCGCAATCGTCCGAGGCGAACTCCACGTGGATCATCTTGCGCCCACGGGCGGTCTTGGTCTTAGACCAGCGGATGCTCTTGCGCTCCTGCGGACAGGTTGCCATCTTCTTCTCCCAGTCGATGCTGAACTTTGCCACGTCGAAGCCTTGGTCGGCTTTGGCCTGCCACGTATTGTCCTTGTAGGGTGGGCCGATGAGGTCGATCTTATGGCGAGCGTGGCTCGAAACGAGGTTGCTGCCGCAGACATAGGAAGCGTCCGCCAGCTGGAAGGCGGGCAAGAGTCCGCTTCGCGCAAGCCCATCCTGAATAGCGGATAGCTGTTTCACGTCGGTGGCGGTAGCCGCAGTCGTGTGCACATCGGTGATCAGGTGAGGAAATCCTTCGTCACAACTCTCCGTGAGATGCACCTTGTAGCCGACCCAATCCATCGAGCGTTTGGTAGAGTAGCGAGCCTCCACTTCGTAGGGGGATTCGATGCGGTGGGCGGCTTCAGGCATCTCTTTTGGGTCCAGAACCCGGATCTCTCCATCGATTCTCTGGTAGTGCTGCTCCCAGATTTGGCGCAGTATTTCGACATCGGCAAGCTCTTTGAGACCTTGCGGCGCCTGAGGATCGTCGATGTGTGCCAGAAGCCGAATGCCGTCAGCGCCCACCGTCTTTAGGTATTCTTCCCTTGCCTCCTTGCCCTTGGGCAGCCGCTGGTCTTCGATACGCCGGCCGTAACGCTCGAACCATTCGGGATCGGCGTGCTCTGTGAGCCACTCGGGCTCCGCGCTCGCTAGAGCGTTCAGGGCGGAGCGCATCGTCTCCGCGGTTCGCTCCCATTTGCTCAGGACACGCAGCGCCCCCAGCACGTGCGTGGAGTCGGTGCGCTGCCGACCACGCACCTTGAGATAGCCGCGCTCCTTGCACCCCTCAAGAAGCTCCTCCAGAAGCAATCTCTCCTTGCCGCCTTCAACCAGCCGAGAACGGAACTCCGAAAGTACCGAGAAGTTAAAGCCAGGATCGGTCAGTTGGAGGCCCAAGGCGTACTTCCAGTCTATACGGGCGCGTACAGCTTCAGCCGCCTGCCTATCTGAAAGCCCCTCGGAGAACTGCATCACCGTTACTAAAGCCAACCTCCACGGCGTGATGGCGGGACGTCCGCGGACCTCGAAGAGCTCTGAGAAGTCTTCATCTTCGTAGATGGTGCCAAGTACGTCTCTGATCTGCATGTAGACGTTTCCTTTGGGGAAGGCGGCTCTGGCCACACGGGCGGTATCTTGGGGGACGGGACCGATAGGTTGTGGATGCATCGACATGGCTGTGTTCTCCAAGGGAGCGGGTTTTTTAGGGACTACATCTTGGAGTATGCAGCGTCGCTGATGAATAAACCAACAGTATCCCGAAGTTTCTGTAATTTCCTCCAAGCCCGATCCCCTCGCTAGCACTCCACGCGTATCGCCCCCTCCGCTTGCCGATCTTCGCGGCGTTGTTCTTCGAGCTCGCGCATGTCCAGGTAACGCCTGCCCGTAACCCACTCCTCCGATTGCTCGACCGCCAGGGCGCTCACCAGCCTCAAGCACGCCTGCGAGTTGGGGAAGATCCTCACCACCCGCGTACGCCGCTTTATCTCCTGGTTCAGCCTCTCCTGGCCGTTCGTAGTGCGGATGCGCCTCCGGTGGCTCTCGGGGAACGCCAGGCATGAGAGGCACTCCTCGACGTGCTCTTCGATGTGCTCTGCGACCTTCTCGTGCCCCTCCTCTCGCCACCGCCTGGCGACCTTGGAGGCTATCCCGAGGGCCTGCTCGCTGCTCGTCGCGGCGAAGACCGCCCGCAGGTCCGCCGCCAGTTCTTTGCGACTCTTGGCCCCCACCATGCCGAGGAGATTCCTCGCGTAGTGGACCTGGCAGCGCTGCCAGGAGGCACCCTGGAAGTGGCGAAACACGGCGGCCTTCAGGCCCTCATGCTCGTCGGAGACCACCAGCTCGACGCCCTTGAGCCCCCGGGCTTTTAGGGAGCGGAACAGATCTTGGTAGGTGGCTTCGCTCTCGGTGTCCGCGACCTGCACGCCCACTATCTCCCTGAAGCCGTCGTCCCTCACCGCCGAGACTATGAGGACTCCCTGGCTCACGATCCGATGCCCTACCCGCACCTTCTCGTAGCGGGCGTCCACGAAGAGGTAGGGGTAAGCCGTTCCCTCCAGCCGGCGCTCCCTCCAGGCCCGAAGTTCGGCATCCAAGGACCCGGCCAAAGAGGAGACCAGGCTCTTGGAGAACGATGTTCCACACAGAGCCTCGGTTATGTCCTTGACCTTCCTGGTGGAAACCCCCTCGACGTACATCTCCATCAAGGCCAAACACAGCGCCTTCTCGTTGCGCTGGTAGCGGGCGAACAAGCGAGTCGAGAAGGTTCCCTCTCGGTCCTGGGGGACGAGCAGGTTCAGGGTGCCCACCCTCGTCCTCAAGGCCCTCGGCTTGTGGCCGTTTCGATGTCCCTTGCGCCCCGCGGCGCGCTCGTAAGGTGCGGCGCCCACGTGCTCGGTCATCTGTAGCTCCAACAGCTCCTGCAGTACCCTCTGGACGACCTCCGCCAGGAAGCCGGCGTCGTCGAGCAAAACCTCTTGCGCCATCTGCGTGTCCGTCCTACGATGATCTTGGGTCATCGTCACTCCGTTTCCGATCGGTTGACTTTAGACACCAACCATCTTGGAGGACGATGGCCCCTCTTTCTAGCGGGCCACCAATTTACAGAACTTTACGGACACAACCTCTTTATGGAGGCGGGCTTCTTAGACGCTACATATTGCGTTGTTGTCGTTTGTCCTATACCACTACATGAGTCTCCAAGACATGCTAATTGGTTACAGTAGACCGCGCTTGGCGGAGCGTGCCAAAATAGTCCACTTGTGCAATGCCCTCGTATATAC
>JAIVIG010000419.1 GCA_020200675.1 Actinomycetota bacterium | reverse complement strand
TTCGATGCCCGCCTGCACCAAAGGCAGCTCGGGAAATCTGCCTCGGGCTACTGGCTACCTCCATAGCACCGGCTGCGGACTCGGAGAACGGGTAAGATACCGACGGATACGGGAAGCGGAGAGAAGGGGGGAAGCTTTTGGGCCGGTACTCCGAATCTTGATGCCGTTTCGCGAGCCGTACGCGTCGAACCGCCGCCGGGCCAGGTCGCTGGATCTAGCGACCTGCCCCCCTGGAAAGGAGAATTTTGGAGACCTTCGAGACGCCGCCGGGGACTCAGGGACGCTACAAGCCGCTCGCGAAGGCAGAGCTTCTGGATCACGACGGCCGTGGAGTGCGCCTCGGCGTGGACTCGGCAACGGTCGAGGTCTCCGCGCTCGCGCCGGACCTCTTCCGGGTCGGGATGTTCCCCGAGGGTCGGACGCCGGGCTATGCCTCGGAGGCGATAGCGAAAGAGGATTGGGAGCCGGTCGCGGTAGAGATATCCGGCCAGGAGGAGATCTCTCTCTCGACGGAAGCATCTACGGCGCACATCTCCCTGAATCCGCTGCGCGTCTCCTTCTCAGATCTCTCGGGCCGCGTCTTCGCCGCCGACGATGAGGAGCTCGGGATGGGCGTCGTCGAAGTGCCGGAGGCGGACGTCTTCTCGGAACCTCTAGGCAATCCCGTGCGGCTGTACAAGAGGCGCGAGGAGGGCGAGCGGTACTTCGGGTGCGGGGAGCGTACCAGCGGGCTCGACAAGACGGACTTGTACCAGGTCTTCTGGAACGTGGACCCGCCACCCGGACACACCGCCTCCTTCAAGAACATCTACGCCTCGGTCCCGTTCGTGCTCTCGATGCGCGGGGGCGAAGCCCGCGGCAGCGCCTACGGCCTCTTCTTCGACAACACCCACCGGGTCGAGTTCGATCTCGCCCACGAGAGGGAGGACCGCGCCTACTACGGAGCCGAGGGCGGGAACGTCGTCTACTACGTCTTCTGCGGCCCCACCCCACGCGACGTCCTGATGCGCTACACCGAGCTGACCGGCCGCACCCCGATGCCGCCGCTGTGGTCTTTAGGCAACCAGCAGTGCCGCTACAGCTACGAGACGGCCGACGAGCTGCGCGAGATCGCCCGAAACTTCCGCAAGCACGACATCCCGTGTGACACCCTCTACCTCGACATCGACTACATGGACGGCTACCGCGTCTTCACCTGGGATAGGGAACGCTTCCCCGAGCCGGAGAAGCTCATCGCCGAACTTAGAGAACAAGGCTTCAACCTCGTCACCATCATAGACCCGGGCGTCAAGGTTGACGAGAACTACCCGGTCTACACGGAGGGACGGGAGAGGGACCTCTACTGCAAAACGCGTGAGGGGGAGGAGTACCACAACGTCGTGTGGCCGGGGATGTGTGCGTTCCCGGACTTCACGAACCCCGAGACGCGGGAGTGGTGGGGCGAGAACCACCGGGCACTACTCGACGCGGGGGTGGCCGGGATCTGGTGCGACATGAACGAGCCTTCGCTCTTCGTGCCGTTCCAGTCCACGATGCCAAACGAGGTAGTCCATCCAGGTGGCGGTCACCCCAGTTTGCACGGCCAGATCCACAACGCTTACGGCTCCTTGATGGCCCGCTCGGCGCGCGAGGGGCTGCTGAAGCTTCGCTCCGACGAGCGCCCGTTCGTCATTACGCGGGCGGGGTACGCCGGGCTCCAACGCCACGCGCTGCAGTGGACGGGGGACAACTCGAGTTGGTGGGAGCACGTGTGGATGAGTATGCCCCAGCTCATGAACATGGGGCTCTCGGGTGTGGCCTGGGCCGGGGTGGACGTGGGCGGCTTCTTCGACGACTGCGACGGCGAGTTGCTCGCCCGCTTCACGGAGTTCGGGGTCTTTCAACCGTTCTGCCGCAACCACTCGATAAAGGGATCGAGGCGCCAGGAACCCTGGGTCTTCGGGGAACCCTACGAGTCGGTGTGCCGGAAGATGATCCAGCTTCGCCAACGCCTCCTCCCCTACCTCTACACCCTCTTCGAAGAGTGCCACCGCACCGGCGCCCCTATCCTCCGCCCCCTTCTCTTCGAGTACCCAGAAGACGAGACTACCTACACGACGGACGACGAGTTCTTGCTCGGCGACGCCCTCCTCGTCGCCCCCATCACCCGCCCCGGCATCGAGCACCGCCACGTGTACCTGCCAGAAGGAACGTGGTGTCACTTCTGGACCGGAGAGAGGATAGAAGGCCCGGCCCATGTCCTGGCGCACGCGCCATTGGGCGAGCCGGCTCTCTACGCCCGCGCCAACACCGCTATCCCGCTATGGCCCGACATGAATTACGTCGGCGAGCGGCCCGCCGACCCCCTGACGCTCCTCCTCTATCCCGCTGATGGCTCGGGAGAATCCTACCTCTACGAGGACGCCGGTAACGGCTTTGGCTACGAGAACGGTGAGTACGCCCGCCGGGGTGTGGTCTGCGAGGTACTCGGCGGTGATATCTCGGTCCACCTCACCGAGCAGGAGGGCTCCTTCGCTCCCCCACGAGACTCCGTACACCTGGAGCTAAGAGCGGTAAACACCCGCCCGCAGAGCGTCTCGGCTAACGGCGAGGAGGCGGATTGGCATTACGAGGAGGCCGGTGGGACGATCACGGTACGGCTGGCGGAGGATGCCGGAGAGACGACGGTAGAGCTAACGTTCTAGACCACAATACGAAGCAAACCTCGCCATAAACCCTGCGACCCATAGAGGGAATCGGACTGGCAGAAGAAACGCCGGTCGGTCACGACTGGGAGGCGCGCTTGCGGTTAACAGAAGCGTCGTACAGCGTTAATGCCTTAAACGCGGATAGACCATTGACAACGACGGAGGCGAGGATGAGAAACGAAGCGAGGCGCGGCGGTGGGGGCTATCTTGCCGGGGTGCGGGCGGGGCTGCCGTTCGCGTTGGTTGCGGGGGTAGTCGCGATCTCTTTCGGGGTTCTGGCCCGCTCTCTAGGCTGGGGCGTTCTTGCCCCGATCGTGTTTTCGGTCATCACCTTCTCCGCTTCGGCCCAGTTCGCGGTGGCGGCGGTCCTGGGCGCGGGTGGTGGGGTGTTCGCGGCGATCGCCGCTGCCGTGCTCTTGAACGCCCGCTTCTTGCCTATGGGAGTGGCCGTGGCCCCGTTCCTCAAGGGCGGACCCTTGCGTCGGGCCCTGGAGGGACAGGCGATCGTCGATCCCTCCTGGGCCCTAGCCAACAGGGGCGGAGGACGCTTCGACAGGGAATTCATGATCGGCGCCACCGTCCCGCAGTTCGCCGCCTGGGTCGTTGGGACGGTCGTCGGCGTGCTGGCCAACGACGTCGTGGGGGACGTCGAGCGGCTAGGGCTGGACGTGATCTTTCCTACCTTCTTTTTGGCCCTGCTGGTGGTAGAGTTCAGG
>JAIVIG010000418.1 GCA_020200675.1 Actinomycetota bacterium | reverse complement strand
CTTCAAGGCCGTCTTCGACGAAGCGCGAGACCACGGCTTCCTGACGGTCGCCCACGCCGGCGAAGAAGGACCGCCGGAGTACATCTGGCAGGCCCTCGACGACCTGAAGGTGTCCAGGATAGACCACGGCGTCCGTTGCGTGGAGGACCCGAAGCTCGTAGAGAGGCTAAGAGAAGAGCAGATACCCCTGACCGTGTGCCCGCTCTCCAACGTCAAGCTGCGCGTCTTCGATTCCATCCAGGACCACGACCTGAAGCGGATGCTGGATCTCGGCCTGCGCGTAACCGTAAACTCGGACGACCCGGCGTACTTCGGCGGCTACGTGGACGAAAACTTCCACGCCGCACAGGAAGGACTCCACCTCTCCCGCGACGACATCTACCAGCTAATAAAGAACTCTTTCCAGGCCTCGTTCCTCGACGCGGAGAGGAAGCAACGGCTGTTGGACGAGCTGGACGGCTACTTCGCTTCACACTCCTAGCCGGCCGGCGCCCGGCTTGTCTCGTGCGACGTTTCGGAAACCATAGCTGCGTGTCGTCCGTAGTTGTTTCTGACCAGTTAGGACGAAGGGTTGCGGACCACCCGCCGAAGGTGAGCGGGGGAAGGAGAAATCGTGACGCAGACACCGCGGGTAGATCTGTTCGATCCAGACTTCAAAGCGAATCCCTATCCCGCCTACGCTGGGCTGCGCTCCGAAGCCCCGGTCCATCGCGTGGCGTTGCCCGACGGTCGGGGCATATGGCTGGTTACCCGCTACGAAGACGTGTCGGCCATTCTGAAGGACGAGCGTTTCGTGAAGGATTACCGCAACGCCATGACCCCCGAACAGCTCGCCCAGATACCGCCGATACCGGAGGTGATGAAGCCCCTCGCCAGAAACATGCTCGACACGGACCCGCCCGACCACGAGCGGTTGCGCTCGCTGGTCCAGAAGGCGTTCACGCCGCGCTTGATCGAGCGTATGCGTCCGCGCGTCCAGGCGATCGCCGACGCGCTGCTGGACGTGGTGCAAGACAGAGGGAAGATGGATCTCATCGACGACTACGCCTTCCTGCTGCCCATCACCGTGATCGCCGAGCTGCTCGGCGTCTCCGCGGAAGATCGGAACAAGTTCCGCGAGTGGTCGAACGCCGCCGTATCGGGGGACACGACCCAGGAGTACATGGAGCAGATCCTCTTGCCCCACATGCAAGCCTTCACCGACTACCTGCGCGCGATGTTCGAGGAGAAACGCAAGAACCCGAAAGACGACCTCAACAGCGGGCTGGTGCGGGCGGAGGAAGCCGGCGACAGTCTAAGCGAAGACGAGTTGCTTGGCATGATGTTCTTGTTGCTGATCGCCGGGCACGAAACCACCGTCAACCTCATCGGCAACGGCATGCTGGCGCTCCTGCAACACCCCGTCCAGCTCCGGAAGCTCAAAGACGACCCCTCGCTCATCAAACCAGCTATCGAGGAGCTGCTGCGTTACGACGGGCCGGTGGAGACCTCGACCGAACGTTTTGCCAGGGAGGACATCGCCATCGGCGGGACGGTCATCCCGAGAGGCGAGATGGTGATGGTCGTGATCGCATCCGCCGACCACGACCCGGAACGGTTCGCGGACCCCGACGCGCTGGACATCACCCGCACGGACAACAAGCACCTCGCGTTCGGCAAGGGCATCCACTTCTGCCTCGGTGCGCCGCTCGCGCGGATGGAAGGTCAGATCGCCATCAACACGCTCCTGCGCCGGATGCCCGAGCTGCGGCTCGCTGACTCGCCCGAATCGCTGACCTGGCGCCCGGGCATGGTGCTGCGTGGCCTGAAAGGGCTACCAGTAGAGTTCTGATCCTGCCCGAAAACAGATAGAGGCCGCCCAGGTAGAGTGCGAGCTCTTACTGGATACCGCGCCGAGGCTGATAGCCTCAACCCTCGGACGACTCGTAAGCGAGAGAAAGAGGGACAATGGCACAGCGCGTACACGAGAGCGTGGAGGTGCAGGCGCCGGTAGGGGACGTCTTCGCCTACTGGTCCAACTTCGAGAACTTCCCCAACTTCATGCAGAACATCGAAGAGGTCCGCATGACCGGGGAGGACACGAGCCACTGGAGCGTCAGGGGACCCCTGGGCAAGAGCGTCGAGTTCGACGCCAAAACCACCGAGATGGACCCGAACCGTGGGATCGGGTGGAACACCGTGGACGGCGAGGTGATGACCTCTGGGGAGGTCCGCTTCGAGGAGATACTGCCCGACCGCACGCGTGTGGAAGTGACGATGAACTACTCCGATCCGCCGGGCGGCAAGGTCGGGGAGGTCGTGGCGGAAGCCATCTCGAACCCCGAGAGGATAATGAGGGAGGATCTCCAGAACTTCGCCAGGATCGTCGAGCGCGGCGGCGTGGAGAGCCAGACGCCCGGCAGATAACGGCGCACAAACGTCGCCTCGTCACGGGAAGCCGGGGCTTTCGGCCCCGCTCCCGTGGCGGGCGAAACCCATTCGTCTACCTCGGGAGCATATCCTGGTATATCCTGGTGCCTGGCTGTGGCTAGGTCGAGGGGAGGCGACGGATGGCGAGTACCGGCGAGGATGGACTCCACCAGCTAAGCTTGAACCTGCACCCGAACGAGGCGTCGGGGCTGCTTACGGTCGAGAACGATGCGCTGCTGAAGGCGCACGGGTGGGAGTTCGCGTTGTGGGCGGTGCTCGACGAGGGCGAGATCCACGACTGCGTCGCGATTATCGGTCATAGGCGTGGCGCCGCGCTCGAAGAAGGCTGGGAGATAGATCGCCTGTACGCGATCCCAACGGGCGACGACGCGAGGACAGAGGACGCCGAGGCGATCATGCGCCACGACGGCTGGGTGTATATGCTGGGTTCCCACTTCGGTAGCAAGCGTGGCCCCCTGCAGCCCAAGAGGGCTTTTGTAGCCCGCTTCCGGGAGTCCGAAGCTACGCACGCGACCAGGGAGCCGGCCGTGGAGGTAGAGGTCTCCCGCAGGAGCTTCGTGTTGCACCGCCTTATCAACGACGCCCTGAAAACCGCCGGTCCGGAGACGGTACCGCTGGGTCCAAAGTCTTACAAAGCGTATATAGAAGCTACGCGCCGCCGCGGCACGGAGAAGAGAAAGAAGTGGGAGGGCCTCGTACATGACGACGACCTCCCCCTCAACTTCGAGGGCGCGGCGTTCCGCGTCGACGGTTCACTCTTGCTGCGACGAACTGCACCTCGTTACCGGCAACGTGGACAGCAGAGAAGGACAGAGCGTACTCACGCAGGATTACCCCGGCGGCAGAGACACGATAGCGACCCACTTCCGCTGCACCCTCCCGCCGGACCGGCACTCCGGCTCCCTCGAAGCCGAGTTCGTGCGCGAGTTCCCGACCCTGCCGCGCGTCGAAGGGATAACGATCACCGACGACGGCCGCTTTTTCTACGTCACCGACGAGGACGAAGGCGTCCACCTCCGGCTCACCCGCATCCTGGTCGGCTGAGCCTCTGAACCTCTCGCGCGAGTAGCGCCATGCTGCTCGCCGCACGAGGAGCTGTGAAAAGTTTGTGAAAGGCAGATACCCAAAGTTTACGGGGGTTTTACCCGGTTAAAACACAACTTTTCACTCCCGCTGTTACCTTGATGGCGCCAGGTTCTCGAGCGGTACGCGAGGCACGGAGGAGAAGCAGCGGGCATCCGTGGCAACTGGGAGAAGCGGCGAGTCGGGCCCCTGGGGTCGCTGGGGGCGATAGATCGCCGGACCTTCGTGAAGCTGACCGGGTTGAGCGCCGCCGCGCTAGTGTTCGGTATGGGTCCTTTCGCCCGAGACGCTTGGGTCCAACCCCGGTTTCCCGCCTACCCCTTCAGCCTCGGGGTCGCCTCGGGTGACCCTACCCCGGATGAGGTGGTACTGTGGACGCGGCTGGCTCCCGATCCCTTAAACGGTGGTGGGTTGCCCGAGAGGGAGATCCCGGTGCGGTGGCAGGTCGCGGGCGACGAGAACTTCAGGCAGATAATCCGGCAAGGCACCGAGCTCGCGCGGCCCGAGCTGGCCCACTCGGTGCACGTCGAGGTGGAGGGCCTCGAGCCCGCGCGGGAGTACTTCTACCGGTTCATAGCGGGGAGCGAGTCGAGCCCCACGGGAAGGACCAAGACGGCGCCCGCCACCGGGTCATCCGTCTCCGGAATGACTTTCGCGTTTGCCTCTTGCCAGCAGTACGAGCATGGTTACTTCACGGCCTACCGCAGGATGGCCGAGGAGGATCTGGACCTCGTGGTGCACCTCGGCGACTACATCTACGAGTACGGCCCCGGCGAGGACGTCGCCTCGGGCGGCAACGTCCGCGCCCACGACCGGCGGGTCTCGACGCTCGGGGATTACCGCGACCGCTACGCCCTCTACCGCACGGACGAGGATCTGCAGGCGGCGCACGCGGCCTTTCCCTGGATCGTCACCTGGGACGACCACGAGGTCGAGAACAACTACGCCGGCGAGTTCCCCGAGATCGGACCGGCGTCCCCGTTCTTCGTCCAACGCCGGGCCGCCGCCTACCAGGCGTACTACGAGCACATGCCCCTGAGGCGTTCCTCGATGCCCCGGGGGCCGGACATGCCGATCTACAGGCGCCTCGTCTATGGGGACCTCGTGGATTTCAGCGTGCTGGACACTCGCCAGTACAGGGACGACCAGGCGAGCGGCGACGGCAAGCAGCCGCCCAGCCCAGAGGCCAGAGATCCCGGCCGCACCCTCCTCGGCTCCCGGCAGGAGCGCTGGCTCCTGAACGGTTTCTCTGCCTCCAAAGCGCGCTGGAACGTCCTCGCCCAGCAGGTGTTCTTTGCCCGGTTCGACGCCCAGGACGGGGTAAAGCGGCTGTTCGAGATGGACGCCTGGGACGGGTACGAGGCCCAGCGCAACCGGATCGTCGAACGCGTCGCGGAGGGGGAAATAGACAACTTCGTCGTCCTCACGGGCAACGTTCACGGCAACTGGGCCAACGAGATCCTCACGAACTTCGACGACCCCGATTCCTCGACCTCCGTCGGTACCGAGTTCGTGGGAACCTCGATCAGCTCCGGCGGCGACGGCTCCGACGTGCGGCCCGGCACCCTCGAAACGCTGGACGAAAACCCGCACGTCAAGTTCTGGAACGACCAGCGCGGCTACGTGCGTTGCCGCCTCACGCCGGACGCCTGGCAGACCGACTTCCGGGTGCTCCCTTACGTCAAGGAACCAGGAGCGCCCATCGCCACGAGAACATCCCTGGTAGTAGAGAACGGCGACCCGCGCGTCCAGATGGCCGGCGAGTAACCGGATGCCGACTATGCGCGCGTCTCGCCCAGGGCGAGCAGGATCTACGGAGATTTGCGTAAGTCGTAGGCCTCGCCCCAAGAGGGTAGATATACGCACCCTTGCCGGCAAGAGAACGTCTAGAGTTAGGGGGCGCTTTTGGATTCACCGGAGTACGTGCGCGAGAAGCTGGCCGTCGCCGTCCCGATACTGGCGAGCGCGGAAACCGTCCAGGAAAGGCTGTTCTCCGCCTACACCTCGGCGCACCTGCACCTGCTGCAGCCCGACGATTTCCCGGAGCATCTGCGGGACGATTTCAGAGATCTGCAGGAGACCCTCACCAGTGTCGAGTGGGAAGGCGCAGAAGGGGTGATCGCCGTCGATCACGGAGCGATCAGGGCCAACACGAGCGTGATGAGCGACGATGAGGCCGAAGGGTGGACGAAGATGCTCGCCGATATGTTCATCGAGATCACGAGCCCTCGTGCCCGGTAAAGCCGGAAGGCCATAGTCTCGACTCCTCCGGGAACACACGTTCGAGCGCGTAGAGGATACCTAAACCTCCCCGTAGCTTACCGCCACGACCGGACGCCCAGAGAGGTCGCCAACTCCTACGAGCCGAGCTCGAGTAGCGGCACGGCAAGCTTGGACGGATGACGGGCGGTAAGAAGGAGACGGGCCGGCGAGCTGAGACGAACCGGGGCGGGGGGCTGACTCGGCGCCAACTCCTGACCGGCGGAACGACCCTCGCTCTTACGGGTTTCTTGGCCGGAGAGGCGACCTCCGCTACGGCGGCAATGAAGCGATCGGGAAAGGATGGGGGCGTGGGCGGTTACGGGGATTACGGGAGCAGCTTGCGGGACCTGCCACGGTTGAGGAGCAGCCGTCGCAGGCGGGCCTCGAGCTGGGACAGGAGCGGGGGAAACGACGACCGGCTCACCATCGACCCGGGGCAGACCGCGACCCTGGCGGATATCCCGGGAGCGGGGTGCGTCAACCACGTCTGGATCACCGCGGACACCGAGAATACCGACGGGGAGCCGAACTTCTTGAGGAAGCTGCTCCTGAAGATGTACTGGGACGGGGAGGAGGAGCCGAGCGTGCTGGTGCCGCTCGGAGACTTCTTCGGCACGGGTCACGCCCTGACCGTTGACTTCGCCTCCTCTCCCCTGCAGATGAGCCCCGAGGACGGCAAATCCTTCAACTGCTTCTTCCACATGCCGTTCGCCTGCGGGGCCAGGGTTGAGGTCACGAGCGAGCTCGAGA
>JAIVIG010000417.1:1163-4581 GCA_020200675.1 Actinomycetota bacterium | reverse complement strand
ACCGGGAACTCTACGACGTGGGCGAGGGTTCCCTCACCTTCTTCGAGGGCGACGTCCTTTGTGGCGGTTGCGCCCGCGACCACGGCGTCCTGTGAGAGCGATGCTGGCGGGACTGCTCTTCGTGGCCCCGTCCTACTTCCTGCTCTTCGTCTGGCCTGGGTGATAGCCCGTGAGCAACCAGGCGAGGGGGCCGCCACGTCGCCTGCGGCCTATACCAAGCGTTGACCTTTCCCGGCGCCGGGAAGGGTGAAGCGGGACTATCGAGAGGAGAGGCATAACCGAAGAAAAGACAGTAGGTGAATTGCGCGAGGAGCACGGCCTCACCGTCGAGGAGCTGGCCGAGGGTATGCGGGTGTCCCCGCAGGACCTGATGTTGCTGGAGTCCTCGGGGCAGAAGTATCTCGGCCTCGACCGGGAGTGGTTCGCGCTCCTTGCGGAGCCTTACGGCTACAACAAAGTCTTCTGGTACCCGCCGGAGAAGGCTGTTTCGGAGTGGGAGAGGGCTATAGGTATCCTCAAGGCGTTTGCGGTGCTGACCGAGGCGCTGGACTCCGAGCCGCTTATCGCGATCCTCGGTGACGCCATCGACGTGGCTCGGGAGGAACTCGACGGCTGTCGGGATCTTCTTGCAAACTTCGAGCGCCAGGAGGAACAAATCAGGTTCGAGAAGGCGCAGGACTAGCGCGCCCGCGCTTCGCTACAACCGGGCCGGGGCTATCATTGGTCCCGGCCCTACACCATAGGATCGCTTTATCAGGCTGCTCGAAGGTCGTCTATGGCCTCCGCAACTTCTTCGAGGTCCAAGAATTCCTTCCTCGGGAGCTCCTCGAGCTGGTCGATGAACTCTTCGGGGGCGCCATTGCTCATGGCGGTTGATACCAAGTCTTCCGTGTTGGCCGCGAAATGGACGCCTTCGAGGTAGCGACGTAATTCTTGCTCGGTTTCTGATGCCACGTCGGTTCCTCCTGCAATAGAGTACGCGTTTGTCCTTCATGTACCCAGCAAGAAACACGGATAATCGCTGTAATGGGATCCATTCCTTGAGGGACTCCGCCCCCTGGTTTTGCTATAGTGCGGACGCAGTGGAAGTTGGGTTTTATGGCAACCGCGAAGCGCCCTCTCGACGGGCGGCATTTCTATCGTGATGAAGCCCAGGGGAAAGAAAGGCGGGCTCCAGGACATGCCCCAAGGAACGGTCAAGTGGTTCAACGGCGATAAAGGCTACGGCTTTATCGAGCCCGACGACGGGGGCGAAGACCTCTTCGTGCACTACAGCGGGATAGCAGGCAGCGGGTTCAGGTCCCTTGAGGAAGGCACCAAGGTCTCCTACGAGGCGACCCGCGGCAAGAAGGGTATGCAGGCGGAGAACGTCACCCCCGTCTAGGAGAGGCAGCACAAGCCATAGCACGAAGGCCGGGCTCCTTATCGGGGCTCCGGTTGGCGAACGTCAATCGCGCGCGTCGGTTCGCTCCTCGTCCCGTTCGCGAGCGATACCTTCCTGCCACTCGTCCGCCTTCTCGTCGCGGTGCGGGCCTTCGCGTAGGTCGCGCAGCTGGCTCCCGGCCTCGGTCTCGAGGACGGCTTCCAGCGCCTCCTCGAACGTCTCCCCGGTCTGCTTAGCGCGTGCCTCCGCCTGACGCACCAGGACCTCGTTCGCCATGTCGGACACTGTATGTTTTGTATGTTCGTGGTCCATGGGGCTTGCCTTTCCGGGGGCCCTTTCTTCCCCCGCTATGGGCTTTTACCCCTGCCCGTAGCGGAGAGCCACGAGCGGCGCACCAGGTACCGAAGCACCGTAGGCCGGGGTCCTATCGAGGGGCTCCGGCCCTTTCGGTTTCTGGCAGTTCCATCGGTGGGCAGCCAAACGATTGCGGGCCAACGAAGCCGCTCCTACAAGGACTCGGCGATCACTGACCCGTGCCACGATCCGATAGGTGTCACGATCTATCTGGGTCGATGGCTAGTTGTCGCTCTTCCTGTTCATCGGACCTTTACCTCCTACTCGAGGTGCAGTAGCAACATAGCTATGTTAGTTACTTTTATACCACACCTTAGCGGTTACTAAACTCTCGCCCCTTTCCGCTCATCCCGTCTTCCACGGTAGCTAGCGCCCCTAGCGCGTTCGGAGAAGAATGTACCAAGAAGAACCGCGGACCAGGGTCCTGTGAGAGGCTCTGGCCCTTTTCGTAAGGATGTTGCTGTGCCGAGGACTGTAGAAAGCAATGCTAGTAGCAATAATATGTTATAATTTGTAACAAGAGCAACAACTACCCAGGGACAAGCGCGAAAGGATATGGCCTAATGAGACGGTTCCGGCGGCATCGTTTGGGTTGGTGGATTTGGCTTCGCCTGCGGTTTCCACCCCTAGGGCACGGACTATAGTGGAAGACTTGCTTACTGAAGCGGGAGCGCGTCGAGGGGAGGCAATCCTCTTGACCGAGGCGACGACGAAGCTGGGGCCGTGCCGTGTGCGAAGCAAGACGGATCGCCCCTGTCCCCGCCAGGCGGTCGTGGAGATCTGGGGTATGCCCTTCTGCGAGCCGTGCGCCCGCGAGCAGGAGGCGTATTTCGCCATAGGTGAACTCACGCAGGAGGCGCAGGGCCTCCGCAACGAACCGCTCGTCGAGGCGCTGGGGAGAGCCCAGAGTAGACGGGTGAAACCGAGAAGGAGATGAGCCAGTGGCCGAGCTATATTGTTCGTGCGAGCAGCAGCACCAGATCTGGGGGGAGTTCTGGTGGGTCGGGGGAAAGTACGGGGGAAAGTACGAGTGGGTGTTTTTCGACGACGACCAAATAAGCGAGACCTATGCCGAGCAGCTCACGCACTGCCCCTCATGCGCTATGCGGCTCGAGCGTATGGAACTCAAGGTGTCATAGCCGACCCGTTGGGGCTGAGCTACTAACGCTATGCGGCTTCTTTTGGGCCGGGGTCCTTCGGGGCCTCGGTCTTATATAATCATCGTAGCCCGAGGCACGGCATGGCGAGGCATGGCAAGTAGTCGTGTACCGGGCGGATTACCGCCCCGAAGGAAAGGGGTGCAAAGATGCACGTTGGAGGACACCTCCGCGACGCGTTCCTGTGGACCGTGGAGGACCGTGAGGGAGATGTCTGGGAATTATCCCCGGATACTCTCGTCGAGGGCGACCATCGAGACCAGGATCTCACCTG
Organism: Actinomycetota bacterium; assembly: GCA_020200675.1. Taxonomy (GTDB): domain Bacteria; phylum Actinomycetota; class Rubrobacteria; order Rubrobacterales; family Rubrobacteraceae; genus Rubrobacter_F. Next base: position 1,412 of record JAIVIG010000417.1, on the reverse strand, counting down.
GGGACGCCTGTTGGGACTGCTCTGGAACTGTATGGACATCGTCCCCGTGGACTGTTGCCAAGACCTGGATTTCCCCCAGGCCTTCACGTACGCGCAGGTCGTTCGGAGCATCAAACCTATGGCTACTAGCTAGCCGGTATTCCGGGCCGGGGTATCCTTCGGGTTGTCCCGGCCCCGATTGTGGTATAGTAATAATGCTGACAAAGATGTGGGTTTTATGGCGGCCGAAACGCCGCTCTCGACAAGAGG
>JAIVIG010000417.1:0-1089 GCA_020200675.1 Actinomycetota bacterium | reverse complement strand
AGAGGAGCGGCTTTTTTATTGCAGTGGAGCCCCAGGAACGGCAAGAATTGCCGTGCTTTTAGGGGAACGGACTCAGAAAAGGAAGAAGGCGGACGTTGGCGAAGAGCGAGCACACCGAGGCGCGCTACGACATGCAAGAGGTTGACATGGGCCAGGTCTACACTTGGCGCCCTGAGAGCGTCGAGGTCGAGTGTAGCTGCGGCGAGAGGCTGACCCTCACCGCTTCCAGGACCACCTGCGGCGGGTGCGGCGCTGACCACGAGGTCGCAGCCTCAGAAGGGCTGGAGGGTAAGCGGTTGGGGGACAAGGCGTCACACCCCTGGCGCTATGCGGAAGATCGCGAAGACGCCGGGCCGCAGTATTAAGTACAGTCCGGCCATCGGCGGTTAATCTCCTGTAGGTAGCACCGAGCCGGGGTCCTAGCTTCGCTGGGCTCCGGCTCTTTTTCGTTGCTGAAGTTCCCTAAGAAAAGAGATAGAAACTTGGTAGATGAGCCCAAACGATTGCGGGCCAGCGAAGCCGCTCCTACAAGGACTCGGCGATCACTGACCCGTGCCACGATCCGATAGGTGTCACGATCTATCTAGGTCGGTGGCTAGTTGTCGCTCTTCCTGTTCATCGGACCTTTACCTCCTATTCGAGGTGCAGTAGCAACATAGCTATGTTAGTTACTTTTATACCACACCTTAGCGGTTACTAAACCCCACCGGCCCATTCTGCTTATGTGGAGCTTCTCATCCGGGTCCTATCGCCTTCTCATCCGAGAGAGGTAACTTAGATCTTGGGTGTGCGGTTCTTTGCCCGACGGGGCAGAGTCCTCGTTCCCACAACATTGCGCGGGGCCGGTCTTTTTCTCCTACTCTTCTTCCGGCCCCCTTCTTGCCCTGTTGCCCCCGTGCCGTCGGTGGTCTAAAGGCCGACAGCAGTCAGGCTGGGGCTTCGGCCCAACCCCTAAGAGACAGGCTCTTTGAGAGTCACAGGCTCCTCCCCTGGTCCCACAACCCTCGGATGCCCAGCGTCTCGGCGTCGAAGAGCGCCACGTACCCGCAATTGCCGCACGAGACCCTCACGAGCCCCCCGCCTTCGGTG